>NZ_JACIVD010000054.1:0-57807 GCF_014145555.1 Limosilactobacillus albertensis | reverse complement strand
CCCGAAATGTCAATTTAAATTAGAAAAATGTTGAAAGCTGTTCATCTGTGACGTGACTTAGGAATACTTCAAGTGGTGTGCGGTAGTGAAGTGACTTCCGTGGAATAGTATTTCGTTTGTGCATCAGCTGGGTGATTAGTTCATCTGGTAAATTACGGAAGTCTAATCGTTTACTGAGACCGTCACGACGTAAGATACCATTATTGTTTTCATTCAGGCCGCGTTGATTGGGCGCTCCAACCTCCGCAAAATAAGTATGAAGATCATGTTTATTGGCAATCTCACGCCAGCCCGCGAATTCCTTACCATTATCAAAGGTAATCGACTTAACGAAATGACGAGGTATTTTAGAAAGCCATTTATCCAAGTGATAGTTAACTGCTTCATCAGTTTTACGATGAACGTTAAGCACAATCATCACCTTAGATTGACGTTCCACCAAGGTCATGACCGCACCACGATGAGCTTTTCCTTGAACAGTATCAGCTTCAAAGTGACCAAACTCGTGTTGGTAGTGAGGAAAATCATGGTATCGCTGGTAAATACTCCGACCGAGATGCCCCGCCTTACCACGTCGTTCGACATAGCCATTGGGGTGTCGCTTGCCTTTCATCGGTAATTGCTGGACGGCAAAATTGTACTGTCCACGAGCAAACATCCGATAAAGTGTCCGCATACTACAGCTAATTGTCCGTTCTGCTCGACCAATGATCGTATCAGGTGTCCAGCCCGCTTTAACCTGCTCATTGATGTAGCTGATCTCATCCTTGGCTAGCTGAGCCTGCTTACGACCACAACGCTGCTTATTCCGTTGGTAAGCCTTAAGATACTGTGCAATGGTCTTACCGCTATCAAGAAATCGATAGACTCGGTAAATAGTTTCTTGGCTTCGTTTAAGCAGTTTAGCAGCTTGATAAGCCTTCGTACCTTGGTGCCAAAAATTAGCTATGAGGGTTAGTTCACGTGTGGTAAGATGTTTATAAGTCATTTGTGATGTTCCTTTACTTTTGTTTGTGGTTATTCAAAAGTCTATCACAAATGGCTTTTTTATTTTTCTAACTTAATTTTACAAACGGCGTGAAGAAAAATAAAACTACACAGCCTAAAAAACACTCAAAAAAGAAATTTGTTACTTTAGCTCTGTTAGCAGGAGCCGTTGCGTTACCGGCGTATTTATTTAAGAAAGCCTAAATGATAAGTTTTAAGGGTCACAGCTATGTGGCTCTTTTATTTTGTTATAATTAATGTAACCGCTATATTTATAATTAATTAGGAAAGGATAACGATAGCAAATGACTAAAAAGATAATTCTTGACTGTGATCCTGGGCACGATGATGCATTAGCATTAACGATGGCTGTTGCTTCACCAAAGATTGATGTACTTGCTGTAACGACTTCTGCGGGTAATCAGACACCAGATAAAACATTGAATAATGCAATGAGAATGCTAACCTTGTTACATCGAGAGGACATTCCAGTAGCCCAAGGGAACCAGACACCATTAGTGAAACCGCTCGAGACAGCTCCTGAAGTTCATGGAGAAACAGGACTTGATGGTGCCGACTTACCTGATCCGGATTTCAAGGTTCAGCCAATTCCGGCTATTGAATTGATTGCTAAGACACTACAGGAAAGTGATGAGAAAGTAACATTAGTTGTTACCGGTCCGATGACAAACGCAGCCTTATTCCTCAGAGTATATCCTGATTTAGCCAAGGAAAAGATTGACCAAATTGTCTTTATGGGTGGCGCTATGGGGCTGGGGAACTGGCGACCATCAGTTGAGTTTAATATCTTCGTCGATCCTGAAGCAGCCAAAATTGTAATGAACTTTGGTTTACCTTTAGTAGTGGCTCCATTAAATGTTACTCATAAGGCACAGATCATGAAGGATGAAATTCAAGCAATTAAACAAATTGATAACCCAGTTGGTCAGGCTTTTTATGGACTATTAAATTTCTTTGAGCAATACCACGAAAATCCTAAATGGGGGTTCAAAGGCGCACCGCTTCATGACCCATGTACGATTGCTTGGTTGATTGATCCAGCAATGTTTGAAACCGATAAAATGAATGTTGACGTTGAAACTCAAGGAGATCTAACGCGGGGAGAAACTGTTTGTGATTACTATCAATTGACTGATAAGCCTCAGAATACCGAAGTCCTTCTTGATATTGATCGAGATAAGTTTATTAACTTGATTATGGAAACTCTCCAAAGTTTTTCAAAAAATAAATAAGTATTTACAAAGAGAATGTGAAGAGTTAAACTAAATGTAAATTTAATAATTGATTTTCTTCGGGGCAGGGTGAAATTCCCAACCGACGGTAACAAGTTAACTTGAAGTCCGTGACCCGTTGGCAAGTATATTGTTAACGGTTGAACCAGTGCGAATCTGGTACCGACAGTAATAGTCTGGATGGGAGAAGAAAAATAAAGATTATACTAGTAGTGTAAGTATAAAGTCCCGGATAGCAGTAGTGTTATCCGGGATTATTTTTACCGAATTATTTTTATAATTATCAAACGCCCCGGAGAAATTCTAGGGCGTTTTTATTTTAGAAAGGGTGGTTAATTTTGAATGATGATGAGTATTTTATGCAAATAGCGATCGATGAAGCATTTACTGCTGGAATTGAAACATGGAAGAATCCTCGTGTTGGTGCAGTTATTGTAAAAAATAATCGGGTGTTATCACGAGGCCATACTCATAAATATGGTGGTATTCATGCTGAAAAAGATGCTATTCGTAAAGTCAGCCGTGAAAAATTAAAGGGTGCAACTCTTTATGTGACGTTAGAACCTTGTAACCATTATGGTAAGCAGCCGCCATGCACACAGGCTATAATTGACGCAGAAATTGAACGAGTCGTAATTGCCGAAACAGATCCGCATAAGCTTGTAACTGGGAAAGGTATTGCTGCTTTACAAGAGAAAAATATTACCGTTAAGACTGGTGTGCTAGAAGATATTGCGAGAAAGTTAAATCTACATTATGACTTCTTCTACCATCATCAGCGACCGTGGATAACACTTAAACAGGCAGTTAGTCTCGATTATCGAGTGGCAGCTAGGCAAGGACAGCGGACAGCAATTACTAATGCTCAGGTGTCAGAGTTTGTCCATACCGAACGCAGTAATTTCCAAGGAATTCTAATTGGTAGTCAAACTGCAATTATTGATAATCCAACTTTATTAACAACTATTTCTTCAGATTTCCCGCCAGTACGTATTGTATTAGATCGGCGAGGACGATTAATAAACTATCCGTCACTAAATTTACTTACGGATAAGAGGGCACCAACATGGATATTTACTGAAAATTCAGAATTACAAGGGAAATTTAATACGAATGTTAGTATATTTTTCAAGCAAAAGTGGACGATCGAAGGTATCATTCAAAAACTGGGCCATGAAGGGATGCAATCTGTATATGTAGAAGGAGGACCAAGTGTGCATCATGCATTTTTAAGACAAAACTTAGTAGAAGAGTTAATAACTTATGTTGCTCCCCAGCTTATCGGTAAAGGTGGCGTAATGGGGATGCAGTCGGATGGTCAAGTATCATTTACTGAACAGGATATTAAGGTAATAGGAAATAATATTAGGATTGTGGAAAGGAAGATAGAAAATGTTTAGTGGTTTAGTTGCAGGAACAGGAGAGATAACAAAAATTATTAAACAGGGTAAGACAATTGAACTGATGGTTAGACCGCAAATTGCTGATTTTTTAACAAACGTAAAACATGGGGATTCAATTGCTGTTAATGGTACTTGTTTAACTGTCGTTAGTATTATTGATAATCAATTTAGTACGACATTGATGCCACAGACTTTTGAGAAAACAACCTTTAAGAATTTGCAGGCTGGTTCACTAGTTAATCTTGAACGTTCATTACAAGTTGGTAGTCGTTTAGAAGGTCACATTGTAACCGGCCACGTGGATGAGGTGTCACAAGTTATTGAGCGAAAAGCAAATGAAAATGCAATAGAACTAAAATTTAATCTTCCGCAACACTTAGTAGGTCAGATTATTGCTCAAGGGAGTATTGCAATTAATGGAGTGAGTTTGACGGTAATGGATACTAGCTCAAAATGGTTTACGGTTGGACTTATTCCCCATACTCAATTTATAACGAATCTTGATAGGTTAGCAGTTGGTGACGAGGTTAACTTGGAAACCGATATATTAGGAAAGTACGTAGTTACAAATTTATCGGGAGGTAGAAAATAATGAATGTAAAGAAAATTCAAGCAGCAATTAAACACCTTCAACAAGGCGGACTAGTTATTGTAATGGATGACCTTGATCGAGAAGCAGAAGGAGACTTGGTTGGTCTTGCAAGTAAAGCTACCCCCGAAAAGGTTAACTTTATGACTAAGTATGCTCGTGGCCTAATGTGTGTTCCTATGGCGCCAGAAGTAGCTGAACGCTTAGCATTACCTCAAATGACCGTAAATAATTCAGATCCATTTGGTACTGCGTTTACAATCAGCGTTGACCACCATTCAACTACTACGGGAATCTCTGCTTTTGATCGTTGGCGTACAATTACCCATTTAGCAGACCCGACTGCTCAAAATGAGGACTTCTACAAACCCGGACACATTTTTCCGCTGGTTGCTAAGAAAAATGGGGTATTGGAACGGAATGGTCATACTGAAGCGGCAGTGGATCTAGCACGTTTAGCCGGTGTTGAACCAGTAGCATATATTTGTGAAATACTAAAGAGTAATGGTGAAATGGCTCGTTCATCAGAGCTTCATGAGAAAGCAGCCGAGTTTAGTTTACCAATTATTACGATCAAAGAGCTTCAAGAATATCGACAAAGTGAAGTGAGTAGATCAATAGAAGAAGTCCACCTCCCGTCTCAGTATGGTGACTTTCGCTTACAATGGTTTGAAGATGACAATCTAGCTTTAATAAAGGAGAAAATTGATCCTAATTTACCGATAATGGTTCGAATACATTCAGAATGTTTTACTGGAGATGTTCTTGGTTCTCTTCGGTGTGACTGTGGCCCGCAACTTCATGAGGCAATGAGACGGATTGAGGAAAATGGCAGTGGGATTATTATTTATTTACGACAAGAGGGTCGTGGAATTGGGTTGGAAAACAAATTGAAAGCTTACAGCTTGCAAGAGCACGGTTATGATACTGTGGAAGCAAATGAAAAATTAGGCTTTGCACCTGATGAACGACAGTATGACCAAGCAATTAAAATCCTTCATCAATTAGGGATATCAAAGATTAACTTGCTTACCAATAATCCAGATAAAATTGAAAAATTACAGCTTGGTGATATTGAAATAAATGAACGTTTGCCTTTAGAAATAGCTCCAAACAGGTATGACGCGAATTACTTAATTACAAAGAAAAATAAATTTCATCATTTATTACACTTGGAGGCTTAATTATGAAAGAATTTATAGGAAAATTTAATGTACAAACTGCAAAAGTTGGGATTGTTGTTGCTGATTTTAACGAAACAGTCACTAAACAATTAGTCCAGGGAGCTACAGAAATGTTGGCTAAGTTTAACCTTGAAAATGTTGATGTATACCATGTGCCGGGAGCGTTTGAAATTCCGTTTATGACAAAACAATTATTGGCGAAAAAGGAATATGACGGCATTTTGACATTAGGCGCTGTCATCAAGGGCGAGACGGACCACTACGATTTAATTTGTCAGAATGTTGCTAGCGGCGTAATGAATCTTAACTTAACGAGTAATATTCCAATTACATTTGGCATTCTTACTACTGATAATATTGAACAGGCAATGCAACGAGCTGGACTTAAAGCGGGGAATGAGGGCTCTATCACTGCACAAAGTCTATTAGAAATGATTTCACTAAATCGTCAAGTAAATTAAAGAAATAGTGGGACTCTAAATTAGTATGGCTATAGTAGTAAAATCCTTAATAGAGTAAACATCCTCATCTATGACTAAAGCATAGTCATAGATGAGGATGTTTTATCAATGTTTATTTTTAATTAGATTCTTAATTTCATCTAATTCCGCTTTTAATTGCTGATTTTCTTGTTGAATCTTAGTTAGTTGAGAAGAGATTTTTCGTTCATCTTTTTTGGCGAAAAACTCAGTGATCGTACTGGTCAACATTCCGATAAAACCAATTCCCAAAAGCATAAGGACAATTGCTGCTGCACGTCCGATTCCGGTCTTTGGAATTACGTCCCCATAACCGATTGTCGTGGCAGTAGTAATTGCCCACCACAATGCCGTCTCATACGATACCTTTTCTGAAATGCAAAACATTGCAGCGGCAACCATAATAACGGCGATGCTGATATAGAGATAATATAGTAATTCATTTCGCTCAAAAAATACTCCTAAACGACCAGTAAAACCAACTAATCGCATGATACGGATCAGTTTGAGCAGGCGGAATGTACGGCCAATCTGGGCGATGCGGAAAAAGAAGAAAAGGCTGCTTGCAGGAATAATTGAAAGAAGATCAAAAATATTATCTTTAACAAACTCACGCTTATTTGGCGCTATGATAAGGCGAATAAAGTAATCAATAAAGAAAATTAGCCAAATACTATTATCAATCGTGCTATATGGATATGCGTCAATATTAATGCGATTTGCGTAATAAGCAATTAGCATTCCAATTGATATAATTGCCAAAATCGCCATGATGATTTGATAGATAACGTAAGTAAACTTTTTATGCACAATCTTTCCCCTGCCCCGTAAATATAATTTTATCTTAAGCGTCCCTATGAGATGATGCAAGATTTAATTATATTATTTGCGCTTATAATTCCAGATAAGCGTAATAACACCGGCAATTAGTGTCCATCCAAGACCAATTAAACTAATAATAGCCCCAGCTTTTATCCCGGGAAGTTGATAGCTGAATGTTATTTGATGGGTGCCGGCTGGTAAGTATACTCCTAGGAAAGCTTGATTTGTTCGCAGGGTAGGGGCACTCTTATCATTAACCTTGACCGACCAGCCAGTAGAATATGGGATAGAAGATGTTAAGACACCTGGACGGGTAGTTTTAATTGAACCCTTAATTTGGTTACGACTAAATTTGACGTTTTTAAGCCGGTTCTTCTGTAATGTCTTAACTTCATGATAGTAACTATTATCGAGTTTTTCTGCAACAACACGGTATTTGAGCTGGTAAGTTCCTAGCTTTGATGGTTGGAAGGTAAGTGAGGTTGGGAGCTTTCCATCATAATATCCGATATTCAGCGTTGAATTAGTAACATGCTTAAATAAGGATAAGGTACTTTGGCGGGCTTGCTCAATCGTTGCCGTACCAAACTTACTACCGATATTCAGCTTAAAACTAATATCAGGCGAGCCGTTTAAGACATGGTAACGCCAGTAACGGTAATGAGTATAGCGTTCATTAATAACGCTGCCCGGATTAGTTGCAGTTTCCTTTAGGTGTGCTTGTTCATATGCAATCTGCTTTTTCATTGAGAATGGCGTGTACTTAATTTTAGAAAATTCAATGTGCAGCTCGCTTCCCCGTAATTTCTGTTGCATTTTCTTGCTTTGTAATTCCGGCAACTGCAATTGGTAGGTTTCTTCGCTATCAGTATAGTTTAGCTTGGCAGGATTAACCTTATTTAACCGATTAGAAACTAATTCACTCTTAAGCGGGTAAACATGGCTATTTAGCTTTGCTGCCTTCATCCCCTGTAAGTTTCCTTGCTTATCAACGAGGACACCCGTAGCTAAAGCCCGTTCCTTTTCGGTTGGTGAGAGTGAGCGGTAATCTTTTTGGCTAATGTAGTTATCTTGCCAGTAAAGTAATGGGAATGCGTACTTTGTTTTATACCGCATGGTTTGTGTGGGCACAAAGTCATCCTTGCTTTGCGGGTTGCTTGGCTGCCCTTCATCGTAATTAATAACCGGGTCGGTAGCTTTATCTAAGAAGTAGCCGGCAGGAATCTTTGTCGCATTGTCGCCGTTGCTTTGCACAAAGAGATATTTTACCCCAAAGAAATTGTTCATAATTGTCCGGTCGTCAGCTTGCCGAATGGGGATATTGGCCTGATACTGATTGTTTTGCAAGCTAGTATTGAATTGCCCCAGATACTTATTTTGTAACGAGTAATAGGAATCGATATTATGAAGGCCCGAAGTAAGGTCGTTATCTAAATTAGGACCGTCAATGATTTTGTTTTGACTAATTGTCGATACACGATAGAAAGGCTCCTTACTGAGATCTTGGTTAAGATTTCCATAACGGTTATTAGTAATGGCCTGGTACTCGCCGCGGTTAAGCATACTGCTAGAGAAATCCCCGTTATAAGGGAAGGCAGCGTAAATTGCATTAACGCCGGCATTGAGCATGGTAATCGCCAATAGCCAACGATAAGGGTGAGCTAGCTTGTTTAAATGAATTAGCCAAATCGTCATTAGTGAGATGATGAGAAAAATGACCGGCATAAAGATATCGTCTTCATTTTCAAAAAAGAAGGTCGCAATGAGAACAGCAAGGTAGATTGCTGTTGCCCAGCTTAAGATCTGCATGGTCCGGTGATCAAGCGTCAGTGCGTTTTCGGCTAGAATGCAGACGGCCATTGCTAGTGGCAGGTAGATCAAAAGCGTCCACCGATTTGATGCAGACATCATCCCGTTAAAAAATGCGCCGACAGCCGGAATTAATAACATAATGAGGGCTAGGCCAAGGCTAATCGTGATTAATGGATATTGCCGTGGACGTGAATAAATGTAAACCAGCGCAATAAAGCCGATTGAGACAATTCCAAGGGCTGACCAAAACATAAAGTACCATTGACCACCGTTAATCAGCGATTTTGGTAAGAACAAGTAATAATAAAGCGGGTAAGTTTTTAGTCCATTTGCAAATAAGGACCCGGTTCGCGTTGAATTAGTTACCGCAATTAACTCCGGCACCAGCAAAACCGCCGAGAGGAGTACACTTGTAACCGTGGCAAAAGCAAGCTTCAAAAAAGTCCGGCCATAGTTAAGCGTTCGCCGATAGTGAGTTCCTACACGTAACACAAGATAAAGAATGGAACCAATTCCTAAGACGTATGCTAAGTAATAATTACTAATTAGCATCCAGGTAAAAGCACCTGCAAGTGGCCAAGCGGACCCTCCTTGTAAAATTCGCTCAATTTGCACCACGATTAGGGGAAAGATGATAAACGGGGTAGTAAAGAAAGGCTGGGCAATACAAGCATATAGCAAAAATGAATTAACGAGATAAGTAGTTGCACCGATTAAAATAACGCTATTTCGAAATTTAAAATGCTGGGCAAAATAAATAAACGCTAAGCCTACACAGTACATCCGAATAACATTAATAACTTGGTATGCTAAAGTGATTTTCGCGGCAGGAAAGAGAAGTGCTAGGTAGGCAAAAATATCCCCGATCGTATAATACGAATAGACTTGGAAAGTATCGCTCCCTAGTCCCATTTGCCATGACCAAAAATTTAAATGGGGGTGGTGAATGAAACTAACTAGCGCTTCACGATATTTAGCTAATAATGGCAGGTGCTGGTTTAAAGCATCCTTGCTGAGAATAAAAGTGTGACCGGTTACTAAATAGGTACCGAAAATACAAATAGCTAAGAAAATAAATAAAATGGAATATTCAATATACAATTTCTTAACTGGTCGTTTTTTAAATGAGAAATCCATAATTACTCCTTGAACTAACAATCATTTTTAGGATATCTTCACTATTCTATCAAAAAAAGACGGATCATGTTGATATTTGAAAGAAAGATGGAAAAGTCAATATAAAAAGCTATGGTCACGTTATTTTCAAAAACATGGTCATAGCTTTTTAGCATTATTTTGTTAATACTTTTAGAAGTTTAATATGACAACGATGCAAAGCACTCTGAATGCTGCGCTTAGAGCATTTAAGGGTCGTAGCAATTTCAGTAACTGAATAACCGCTGTGGAGATAAACTAATACTTTTCGCTCAAACTTAGAACAATAATTAAGAAGATAATTTAGGCTTTGACGGCAGTAAATAATATCATCAGGAGAATGGCGCAAATAATCAATAATTATTTCTGAATACTCGTCTGTTAAAGCATAAAGACGCTCAGCGGGGATACGTTTATAAGCTTGTGTCTGACGTTGTAGGTCACGAATACGGTTTGTTAAACATTCCTTGAAAAAGCAGCTAAACATTCGCGGACCCTGGTTGTTGTACAAACGAATTACCTCTAGCATGACTACTCTGGCTTCCTGTTCCCAATCAGCAAGTTCTAAGTTGTTAACATTATAACGTTGCCATAAACGTCGGACCAGCGGCCAGTAACATTGAAATAATTCTTTGAAATCCTCATTGCTTCCTCGCCGAGAATTATTAATTAATTTAAGGTATTTTTCTTCATTTTCCTTGAAGCGCATCTCAAAATGCTCTCCTTTAAAATTGTAATTTACGCGATATGCTTCCCATCATACTCCTATTTACTCTTTCTCCCAAGAATAGGTAAACTGACGACCTAAAAAAGGGGCTCAATCCTTTATTAGGCAAGATAAAACGTTTTAAATTTTATCACGCAGTTCGCCTCGCGTTGGTACTAATTTATCAAACGTCCTATTTTAAGACAATATTAAAATTAGTGGAATTAGAACGGTCAATCGAACGTTAAGGATTAAAAAGGGCATGAAATAAAGGTCATAACTATTTTTAATAATTATAATAACTTTGGCTAAGTTAAAGTAGTTAAATAAATGATCAGAAAAATATAACTTCTAAGGGTGAGGCTGATTAATTAAAGTAACGATACTTGTACTGGTCCGCTGGTTATTACAGTAAACGTCAGCTTGCCAAGTTTGAATTCGGCGACCACATTTAATCGGTACTGCAATAGTATTTAATTTGCCATCAGATACCGCAATTAAATGCTCTGTGGTAATATTAATTCCGAGAGCTATTTGATCTTGTTGATGATCAGCTAGCCACTGATTTGCACCTAAGGAAGCGGCGGTTTCAGCGAGAACAGCATTCATTCCACCATGGACGATACCATAGGGTTGTTTGATTTTATCACTTACTTTGACAGTGATAACGCATTTGCTAGCTGTGACTGATTGAGTTTGAATATCTAAATTTTCTAATAGATTCATTATTATTAACCTCACAAAAGGAGTAGATTGATTATGACAACAGTTGATTGGCAACCAGTTAAGGACTATTCAGAGATCATTTTTGAACGGGCAGGGAAAATTGCAAAAATAACAATGAACCGTCCGCAAAAAATGAATGCCTTCACGCCGGTTACAATCCAAGAAATGATCGATGCATTTACGATCTGTCGTGATGATAGCACAATTGGCGTAATTATCCTAACCGGTGCCGGCGATAAAGCCTTCTCATCTGGTGGTGATCAAGGTGTCCGGGGAAATGGCGGTTACGTAGGCCCAGATAAAATTGCACGGCTTAACGTTCTGGATTTGCAGCATTTAATTCGGATCATTCCTAAACCGGTTATTGCAATGGTGAAAGGCTGGTCTGTTGGTGGTGGAAATATTTTGCAATTAGTCTGTGATTTAACCATTGCAGCTGATAATGCGAAATTCGGTCAAACCGGTCCTAAAGTTGGGAGCTTTGATGCTGGATACGGGTCAGGATATTTAGCACGGGTTATTGGTCATAAGCGGGCTAAGGAAGTATGGTTCTTAAATCACTTTTATAGTGCAGAAGAAGCATATCAGATGAATTGGATTAATAAGGTTGTTCCGCTAGATCAGGTCGAATCGGTTACTCTTGACTGGTGTAATGAGATCCTAAAGAAGTCGCCAACAGCTTTACGGTTTATTAAGGCAGCGATGAACGCTGATACTGATGGACTAGCTGGCCTCCAACAATTAGGCGGGGATGCAACGATGCTCTTCTATACTACTGATGAGGGTAAGGAAGGGCGCGATGCCTTCAATGAAAAACGGGACCCTGATTTTGACCAGTTCCCAAAGTTCCCATAAAAGAAGGTCGTTAAATGGAAACGCAAAATTGGCTGCTAAAACAGGCGACTACTCAACCATACCATGTTGCGGTTGATGACGGAAATGAACAGTTAACTTTTGCAGAATTAAAAAAACAAGTTGAGCTGTTGAAAGGGAAAATTGACCAGCTTAACCCCGGTTCACGCGTCGGCTTGCTTGCAACTAATACCCTTATAAGCTACCAGCTTGCATTAGCGATTATTTGTAGCGGGCGAACAATTGTCTGGCTTAATTGGCGGTTGGCTGATGAAGAATTAAGACGACAAATTAATGATAGTGAATTATGTTTATGTTTAGTTGAAGATTCTTTATGGCGTCCAAAAATGGAAAAACCATTTAAATCATATTCGGCATTTATGGCAATTGTGGCTGAGCCAAGTGTACTCGTCCCAACGTTTAACGCCGAACAGGTTGCAAGTATTATGTACACTTCAGGAACAACTGGCAATCCTAAAGGGGTATTACAAACTTTTGGCAATCACTTTTATTCTGCCGTGTCTTCCGCATTAAATCTCGGCTTATCATCGTCTGATAAATGGTTATGTGTAGCGCCGATTTTTCATATTAGCGGTTTTTCCATTATTATGCGTGGCCTGATATATGGGATGACTGTTCGGCTTGTAAAAAAATTCCGCGTTGAAGAAATTGAAAAAGTTCTAGCAAATGAAGCTGTAACAATTATGTCAGTTGTCCCGTTTATGCTCAAAAAACTGATCCTACAACAAGAACACACTAATATTCATTACAACCCGGCATTTCGTTGCATGTTGCTTGGTGGCGGGACCATCGACCAGCAAACATTAGCAAAATGTTTTCAGTTATCAATTCCGGTTGTTCAGTGTTACGGGATGACTGAAACCTGTTCGCAAATTATTGCATTACGTTCGGCGGATGCACTGGAAAAAGTCGGTTCGGTTGGTCAGCCGTTGTTTACTACACAATTGAAGTTAAGTGAAAAGGGAGAAATATTACTAAAAACACCAGCTTTAACTCCCGGTTATCTTAATCTGCCAGCAAAACTATCAGCTAAAATGATTAATGGATGGTATAGGACTGGTGATATTGGACATTTAGACGCGGACGGCTACCTTTACATTGATGGACGTGCGGATGAGATGTTGATTTCTGGCGGTGAAAATATTTTTCCGCAAGAAGTTGAGCAGGTATATCAGCATTACCACGGGATTAAAGAGATTGCGGTCGTCGGAAAAAACGATGCCGAATGGGGGCAAGTCCCAGTTGCCTTTATAATCAGTGAGCAGCGATTTTCACCAGCGCAGTTGATAAATTATGGATATCAGCACTTAGCCCATTATAAAGTACCACGATGCTATATTTACGTTGATAAATTGCCTAAAAATGCTAGCGGCAAAATCCGTCGTTTTATTCTTCAAGAAAAACTTAATAAGAACTAGAAAATGAGTGTAAATAACTGCTTTGTAATGGCAGCGATTTACACTCATTTTTATTACTTTTTATTTTTTGCCAGCTGTTTCTTTAGCTCGCAATCATAATCACAGGCAGCGCATTTTCCTTGTTTTCCACGTTGGAAAGTTTTGATAAGGAGATAAAGAGCAAACGCGATAATTAACATAATAATAATGATATTGATAATAAGTTTCATTTGAAATCACCCGAAAAATAGTTGTCCAACTTGAAAGAAAATAAACGCAACGGCATAGGCAATTACTAAACTTGAAGCAACTGAATATAACATCCATTTAGTTGAACCGGTTTCCTGCTTAATTGTTGCCAAAGTTGCAAAACATGGCGCATATAACAGAATAAAAATCAACAAAGCGTAGGCAGTTAGCGGCGTCATAAATTGACCTAGTGATGCAATCAAGAATGCTTTACTGCTTGTATGAAACATTACCATCATACTAGAAGTAATAACCTCTTTTGCCAAAACTCCGGTAAAAAGAGCACTAATTGCCTGCCACTGGACGAGGCCAATTGGTTTAAAGACGGGTACAAGAATTCTTCCAAGATCGGCTGCAAAACTATTAGCTGAATTAGTTACAAATCCGCTAGTGCCAAAACTTGATAATACCCAAATTAACACGGTCCCTGCAAAAATAATGGTACCTGCTTTTTTGATAAATCCCTTACCTTTATCCCAGGTTCCATGCCAAATTATATCCAAGCGGGGAAGATGGTAGTGAGGTAGCTCAACGACAAAAACAGAACTTTCTTTTACCTTAAAAAGTATTTGATAAAACTTTGCCATTCCTAATGCTATAACTATCCCCAGAAAATAAATAGACAATACAATTAGAGCTTGGTGACGAGGGAAAAAAGCAGCAACAAACAAACTATATATCGGCAGGCGGGCAGAACAACTCATAAAAGGCATAATTAAGGTAGTTATTAACCTTTCTTTAGGCTGTTCAACCGTTCTTGCTGCCATAATCCCTGTAACATTACAACCAAACCCGATGATGAGGGGGATAAAGGATTTACCATTTAAGCCAATCATTTGCATAATCCGGTCCGTTACAAGTGCCGCCCGTGCCATATAGCCGGAATCTTCAAGAAGCGAAATGCAAGCGAAAAGCATGAAGATTTGCGGAATAAAGGCAAGGACACCACCAACTCCCGCAATAATTCCATTTACTATTAAGGACCTTAGTGCGGGGATAGCGCCTAAATTAGTTAAGAAATTATCGACCGTTGATGAAACAGGTCCTGAAATAAAATGATCAAGCATATCCGAGAGCGGGGTGCCAACCCAATCAAAGGATAACTTAAACATAATAAAAAAGATTAAGACAAAGATTGGTAAACCTAAAATAGGATTAGTAACAACTTTATCGATCCGGCTGGTTAATTCTACTTGATTGCTGCCGTTTAAAGGCTGGCGGGCATTTTTTAATGTTTCTTCAATGAATTGTAAGCGAACTTCAAAAATTTTATCAGCGAATTTTTGCGCCTCATAATATTTTTGCTGGTTAAGTAGCGGTGTTAACTTTTTTTCTTGAGCAAATTTATGAATAACTTTATTTTTACTCATAAACTGGATAGCCAGCCACCGTGCGATCTGGGGTGAGAAAGAAAAATCATTAACAAGAGCAGCACTTGCCTGCCTGATTGCCTGCTGAATCATTGGCGGATATTCCAAATTCAGCTGGACAGGGTGGAGTGCTTCATAACGAACCGTTTCTTCACGAACCTTATTAATTCCTTGGTGTCCCCGCGCATTAGTTGCTGTTACTTTACAACCGAGCGTCTTTTCTAGGATATCTAAATCATATTCGTAACCAGCACGGCGTAAATCATCAATCATATTAAGAACTAAAACAACCGGGTAGCCGAGTTCAAGGACCTCGATTGTTAATAACAGGTTTCGTTTCAGCTGACTAGCATTAGTTACATTTAAAATCATATCTGGATGATTATGCATCAAATAATTAGTCACAACTGCTTCATCTTTGGTAAGCGGGTCAAGGGAATAGACACCGGGCAAATCGATGATTACAATGTCTGTCCCCTTTAATGTTCCTTGTTTCTTTTCGACAGTAACCCCAGTCCAGTTGCCAACGTATGCATATTTATCAGTTAAAGAATTAAAAAGCGTGGTTTTGCCAGTATTAGGATTCCCAATGAGTGCAACTGTTGCCATATCACTCGGCCTCCGTAAGTGATGTAAAGACAGCGTACCGCAAACCGATTCGTTGGTGGTCGTTTTCGATTATAACCGGTCCATGGAAAGGATATTTTTGCACGACTTTGATCGGACAGCCTTCACATAATCCCATGTCATGAAGCCGAGCAGCCGTTGCGCCATTTAAACAATCAAAAGAATGGAGAATATAATTTTGTTGAGCCATTGTTACTATTCGCCTCACTAAATATTCCTAAAGTATATAAGTGACATATTATATATGTTTATTATACACTTAAGATTATTTATAAGAAAGCGCTTGAAATAATTTAAAATGCATAGTTTTATTTTTTTAATATTCGGATATAATAAGAATGTAAAGGAATTATAAGTATTTTATAGAATATTCACTATGAATATTTTGGAATATTTCCGATCAGGAGGATGAACTATATGGCAACATTAGAGATAAAAGACCTACATGTTTCAGTTAAGGATGAAGAAAGCAAGAAAGAAAAGGAGATTCTTAAAGGGGTTAACCTTAAGATGAAGACTGGTGAGATCCATGCGATTATGGGACCGAATGGGACAGGGAAATCGACACTTTCGCAAACGATTATGGGGCACCCTAATTACCATGTTACGCAAGGAGATATTCTCTTAGATGGCGAAAGCATTGTTGATATGCCTGTTGATGAACGTGCACGAAAAGGCTTGTTCCTCGCCATGCAATACCCGGCTGAAATTCAAGGGGTTACCAATGCCGAATTTCTCCGTGCCGCGATTAATGCTCGTCGTCCTGAAGATGATCAAATTTCGGTTATGGACTTTATCAAGAAACTCGATAAGAACCTTGAATTGCTTGATATGAATCAATCAATGACTGAGCGTTATCTTAATGAAGGCTTTTCTGGTGGTGAAAAGAAGCGAAACGAGATTTTGCAGCTTTTAATGATTGAACCTAGTTTTGCTATCCTAGATGAAATTGATTCAGGGCTTGATATTGATGCTTTGAAGGTCGTTTCAAAAGGTGTTAATTCGATGCGCGGCGATAATTTTGGATCATTAATTATTACCCACTATCAGCGCCTATTAAACTATATTGTCCCTGATACTGTCCACGTAATGATGGGTGGTCGAATCGTTAAGACCGGTGGACCTGAACTTGCCAAGAAACTTGAAGACGAAGGTTACGCTGGACTACGTGACGAACTAGGCTTAGACATTAAACTTGTAGATGATGAAGACTAGGAGGCAGTTTAATGACAGAATTAAATTCAGCAAAGGAACAAATAATTGCTGCTAGTAAAGAAAATAATGAGTCTCAGCAATTGCTTGATCGCCGCCTGGCTGCTCGGAATTTGATGGAAAAACTGCAATTACCACGAATGCAGCGTTTTAACTTCCGTAACTGGCCTTTAATACCTGATCATCCGTTAACATGGCTTAAGTCTGACCCAGCCTTGGTTGAAACACCTGCTTCGGATGATGAAGTGATTAAAGTAACGCAATTTGGGCAAACGCTGCTCCATGTTAACTTGCCACAAACACTGAAAGACCAAGGGATTATTCTCACTGATATCTTTACTGCTGCTCGTGAATACCCTGAACTATTTAATAAGTTTTTTATGACTGCAATAAAGCCAGAAGAAAACTTGTTAACGGCTTATCATCTTGCATATTTAAACTCGGGATTATTTTTGTATATTCCCAAAGATGTTGAAATCGAAAAGCCGATTGAAGCAGAGATTATTCAAGACAGTACAAATAATGAACCACTGATTTCTCATATTTTAGTGATTGCGGATCGTGGCAGTCGGATTAAGTTTATCCAACACCTTACAACAGTGGGGGATCATGAAAACACGGCTAATATGATGATCGAATTGATGGCTCAGGAAAACAGTGAGATTGACTTTTCTTCACTCGATGAATTTGGTCCTCATACTCATACTTACTTTAAGCGCCGGGCTGATATTGGTCGTGACGCACATGTTGAATGGGCAGTTGGGCTGATGAATAATGGTAATACTGTTGGCGACATGGATTCTGAGCTTCTTGGCGATGGTGGTTATGCTAATTCAAAGATGATTGCAGTGACGACACGGGATCAAGAAGTTGGTGTTAATAATCGTGTTACTAATCACGGTCGACATACAACCGGATTAATTAATCAGCGTGGTGTTATTCTTGAAAAATCTGAACTGATTTTTAATGGAATTGGTCAAATTATTCATGGTGCGCATGGGGCTAAAGCAGACCAGCAAAATCGAGTATTGATTATGTCTGATCAAGCCCGCGGCGATGCCAATCCGATCCTTTTGATTGATGAAAATGATGTTGAAGCTGGTCACGCCGCTAGTGTTGGTCCGGTTGATCCTCATCAAATGTACTATTTAATGAGTCGTGGAATTCCACGTGCTCAGGCTGAGCGAATGGTTATTCGAGGATTCTTGGGTGCCGTTTTAAGTGCAATCCCATCTAAAGATGTACGTAGTAAATTAATAACGATTCTCGAAAGGAAGCTCGCTGATGGACAACAATACGAATAATTACTTAGCAGATTTTCCGGCACTGAACCAGCAAGTTAATGATGAACGTCTGGCATATCTTGATAATGCGGCAACTGTTCAACGTCCCCGACAAGTGATTAAGGCGTTAACCGACTTTTACGAGCAAGATAATGCAAATGTGCATCGCGGGGTTCATACATTAGCGGAACGAGCTACTAAGGACTACGAAGAAGCACGAAAAAAGGTTCAGCAATTTATTAATGCGCAAAGTTCTGATGAAATAATTTTTACTAAGGGATGTACTGATGGGTTAAACTTGGTTGCATCAACTTATGGAGAGCAAAATATTCAATCTGGTGATGAGATTGTAATTTCAATAATGGAACATCACAGTAATTTAATCCCTTGGCAGCAATTAGCTAAACGAAAGAATGCCGTTTTAAAGTATATTGAGTTAACTCCAGATGGAGAGCTTGATCTTGCAGATGCCAGAAATAAAATTACTGATAAAACAAAAATTGTTGCTGTTGCTCATGCAAGCAATGTATTGGGGACAGTTACGCCATTGAAAGAATTAGCCACGATTGCGCACCAGCATGGGGCTATTATCGTCGGTGACGGAGCACAGGCTGTTCCACATATGGCGGTTGACGTGACAGACCTTGATGTTGATTTTTATGCTTTTTCTGGCCATAAAATGATGACCCCAATGGGAATTGGTGTTTTATACGGCAAAGCATCATTACTCCGAGAAATGCCCCCGTATCAATTTGGCGGCGAAATGATTAATGATGTTCACCGTGATCAAAGTACGTGGGCAGATATCCCGTTTAAATTTGAAGCGGGGACGCAAAATATTGCTGGTGCGGTTGGCTTAGGTGCGGCAATCGACTATTTAAATAATATTGGAATGGATAATGTTCAGAAAAAGGAACAGGAACTGGTTGATTACGTGCTCCCACAATTAATTGCTATTCCTGATGTTCAGGTTTACGGACCACAATCGCCAGCAAAACATACGGGCGTAATCGCATTTAATATTAACGGGTTACACCCACACGATGTTGCAACGGCTTTAGACATGGATGGGGTTGCCGTTCGCGCTGGACATCATTGTGCGCAGCCTTTGATGGAAGACTTAGGCGTAACGGCTACAGCACGTGCTAGTTTTTATTTCTACAATACTGAAAGCGATGCAGATCAATTAATTAAGGCAATCAAGGAAACAAAGGAGTTCTTTAACATTGGGACTATCTAAGTTAAATGGTTTATATCGTGAAGTGATTCTTGACTATGCTAATCATCCGCATAATAAAGGGGAGTTAGCAACAACGACAAATGCAATGACTCTTCATAATCCGACATGTGGTGATACAATCAATCTCCAAGTCGAAGTTGAAGACAATAAGATAAAGGACATTGCTTATACTGGTGATGGTTGTACAATTAGTCAGGCTTCTGCCAGTATGATGACTGATGCAGTAAAGGGGAAAACAACTGATGAAGCTTTAGCAATGGCAAAAACTTTTTCAGATATGGCAATTGGAAAAGAGCATTCGGCAGCGGACTTATCTCAATTAGGAGATGCCCAAATCCTGACAAGCATCATGGAATTCCCCGCAAGAATTAAATGTGCTACGTTATCGTGGTGGGCATTGCAACGAGCTTTATTAAAGGATAGCGAGGAGGAAGAAAATAATGAGTAATGACGCGGCCAGTATCATAAATAATAATGACCAGTATGAATACGGTTTTCATGATGATGTAAAACCCGAGTATTCGACTGGAAGAGGGTTAACAGAAGAAACCGTTCGGCAAATTTCAGCAGCAAAGCATGAGCCACAGTGGATGCTTGATTACCGCTTAAAAGCATATGAAATTTATAAAAAGTTGCCAATGCCTAAGTTTGGTCCTGATTTGTCAGAACTAGACCTTAAAAACATGCTTTACTATCAAAAAATGACAGATAAAAAGTTTCGGGATTGGGAAGATGTTCCGGAAGATTTGAAGCGAACCTTTGACAGGTTAGGTGTTCCGGAAGCAGAGCGAAAGTATCTTGCTGGGTCATCTGCTCAATATGAATCGGAAGTTGTTTATCACAACATGAAAAATGAGTTTGAGAAGCTAGGGATTATCTTTACTGATACTGATACGGCATTAAAAGAATATCCTGAACTATTTAAGAAATGGTTTGGTAAGCTGGTTCAACCAACCGACAATAAATTTGCTGCCTTAAATGCGGCTGTTTGGTCAGGCGGGTCCTTCATTTATGTACCAAAAGGGGTTAAAACAAAGACCCCAATTCAATCTTATTTCCGTTTAAATGCTGAAAATTCTGGTCAGTTTGAACGGACACTGATTATTGTTGATGAAGGAGCAAGTGTTGATTATGTAGAAGGGTGTACAGCTCCTAATTATTCATCAGATAGCCTTCACGCTGCGGTTGTTGAGGTAAACGTATGTAAAGATGCCTATTGTCGGTACACTACAATTCAAAACTGGTCTGATAATGTCTATAGTCTTGAAACAAAGCGGGCTGCTGCTGCTGAAAATGCAACGATGGAATGGGTCGATGGTAACCTTGGTTCAAAGGTGACAATGAAGTACCCAAGTGTCTACCTTAATGGTGAAGGTGCTCGTGGAACGATGCTCTCTATCGCAGTTGCAAGTAATGGTATTCACCAAGACTCAGGAGCACGGATGATTCATAATGCAAAGAACACTTCTAGCTCAATCGTTTCAAAGTCGATTGCTAAAACTGGCGGTTCGACTGATTACCGTGGAACAGTGCGCTTTGGTAAGCATTCTGATGGTTCAAAAGCCCATGTTGAATGTGACACGATTATTATGGATGACCAGTCATCTTCTGATACAATTCCGTATAATGAGATTGATAATGCACATGTAGCCATGGAGCATGAAGCAAAAGTATCTAAGATTTCAGAAGAACAGCTTTATTACCTGATGAGCCGGGGTATTTCTGAAGCCAAAGCAACTGAAATGATTATTATGGGCTTTGTTGAGCCGTTTACTAAGCAGCTGCCAATGGAATATGCAGTTGAATTAAATCGCTTGATTAGTTTTGAAATGGAAGGTTCAATTGGTTAATATGCATTTTGATTACGGTAATTGAACTAACAAATAAAGTTGGGAGGAACGTTTATGGCTGACGAAAAAGAAACTCCTTTTTCCCCCATTGAAAACAAAGTAATGGACGCCCTTGAAGAAGTTATTGATCCTGAATTAGGGATTGACCTTGTTAATTTAGGACTTATTTATGATGTTAAAGTTGATGAGAGTGGGGAATGCACTGTTACCATGACATTAACTACGATGGGATGTCCATTAGGTGATATCTTGAACCGCGACATCACTAAGGCAGTTACTTCTGTCGATGGAGTAAACAAGTGCAATATTAACTTAGTCTGGGAACCGGTTTGGGATTTGTCAAGGATGAGTAGGTTTGCTAAAATTGCTTTAGGCATTCACGGTTAAAGATCAATAGGGGGCAAACATGGATATTAAGCGCTTTGTTCATCAACGAAAAAGACTTGGCTATTCACAGGTAGCTTTAAGCAAGGGAATTTGTACGCAATCAACCCTCAGCAAGTTTGAAAATAATGGCCAAATACCATCACTTTCAATTCTTGAACAGCTTTGTGACCGGCTTGGCTTAACAATTGATGATTTAAATAAAAATAATACATCATCTATTCGCTATATTCGTAATCTTCTTGATGAGATTGAATTAGCCTTAATGATCGAACAATTTCCGCAAGCAGTAAGTAAGTTAAAGAAGGTTCAGTTAGCGGATTTGAAATCCCCGCAAGATAAGATGCAGTATTATTACGTAAAGGGAATGATATATACTCTTACTAATAATAATGTGTCGACTAGCTTATTTAATTTTACTAAGATCCTCGATGAGTTAGATGAACAGCATCGAACTATCTATTCACCATTGGCTTATCTGGGCTCAGGAATCCTTTATGCACGGCAGAATTCAATGGAACATGCTGATTTCTTCTTTTCAAAGGTAATATCATACTTACGTTCAAAAGCGGATGAAGATTTAGCAGGTGCTGAGCGGAATTATTACTTACGAATTGTAACGATGATGTATTATGCTGCAGAATACCATGCCCTTAATAAGCGACTAGCTGTTAGCAATCGGGTGCTCGAAACGACAACTAAAATTTGTGCAGGGAATCATGTCACATACTTCCTGCCACGGATTAAATTGCTAGAGGCTAATAATGCAATTGAACTGGGTGAAAGTTCTGACAAGATTCGGCGGCTGCTAACAGAGGCAGAGGTCTTTGCTCGCTTCAATTCAAATAATGTAGTTGAAGTTCAGGTAGCGGCGTTATTAAATAATCTTGATAAGACGATTAGTAACAAATAATTATAAAATCCAAAAGGGAAGAAACCAGAATTGTAGTTTCTTCCCTTTTATAAATCTACTAAATTGTGATGAACGGCATAGTGGAGCAACTGGGCGTGCGAACTAAGATTAAGCTTTTGCATGATATTAGCCTTATGTGCCTCAACTGTTTTGGGCGAAATAAATAATTTAGTTGAAATCTCTTTATTTGTGTAACCTAAAACAATAAAGGGTAAAACCTCGCGCTCACGTTTTGAAAGTGTAACATACTTGTCTAAATTTAATTGGGTAGGGCCGCCTTTAATAACTAACAAGTCTTCTTTTGTTACCATGATATTATTATCTAGGTATTTCTCACCCTTAGCAATCCGCTTCAGACCATCAACAAGTTCAATTACAGCGGAACTTTTTAGTACATAACCCATTGCACCATTATAGATTGCCTGATTAATATATTTTGGTTCGCTTTGCCGTGAGAAAATCATGATTTTAATATTGGGAAATCGTTCATGGATTCGTTTTACAGTAATTAAGCCATTTTCGCCAGGAGGCATCGATAATTCCATGATAATTATGTCAATATCTCCTTGCTCTATTCGCATTGAGACATCAATTCCAGATGATTTTTCACTTATTACTTTAAAACCATCTTGTTGGTCAATAAGGTTTTTTACGCCCATTCGTACAATTGGATGATTATCTGCAACAAGTACTTTATACATCGTGAAGCCCGCTTTCAGTCTTAGAATAGTTACCCCCTACAAAGATTATTATAAAGTTATAGCAATTAAATTACCACTAGCTAAAAGCTATTTGAAATAGTTTTAGTAAACGGCTGGAATAATTATGAAAATTTATTGCAGAAAATTACTAATGCTGTAAAATAAAAGAGGATCATTGATGACATGACAACACCAATGGTCCACAGTAGAAGTATGTTGGCGAAAGTGATTGCAGAATCACCTTCGCCCTTTATTATAACAATTTTTTATAGTAATGTAATTAAGATTTTTCTTTTGAGTATAAATTATTTTATAAAATTAAAGAAATTAGTTAACGGCTGCTTGTTTTGACTTGCCAAGCGAGAAATAAGTTCAGAATATAAAAATTTTTAATTACGAAACGGTAATATCAATGAAATAAATAATAACAATAATCTAATAATTGGTGCATTTACTAACTTTTTGAATTAGAATATAATTATTAGCTATTCTTGAATCATGGAAAGGTGAATTATTAATGGCAGAAAAAACATTTACAACAACCGAACTTGCTAAGTTCGATGGTCGAAATGGACATCCTGCATACGTTGCAGTTAAGGGCATTGTTTATGATGTCTCTAACGTACCTGTATGGAAGAATGGCAAACACCATGGAAACCTTGCTGGTCGTGATCTAACTTCCGCGATGCCACGCTCGATTCACATGGAATCAGTATTAAAAGACATCCCTGTTGTTGGAAAACTCGTTGACTAGGAATAACTATGTAAAAAGCTGAGATTACATTTTTTGTAACCCCAGCTTTTTATTATTAAATTGCAACCTTAAAATAATCCCGTAAGTACTTTGCCAGTCCATTATGGTCATTATCAATTGGCGTAACATCATTAGCGATTTTCTTGAGTTCAGGGATTGCATTGTTCATAGCAACACCACGTCCAGCAGCATCAAGCATTTCAAAGTCGTTGTGTTCATCACCAAATGCAATAATGTTTTGGCGATCGATTTGATATTGTTCTGCAATGTAAAACATGCCCGATTCTTTATGAGTCCCACGATGAATTAATTCTAAAATATTGTAGGGACCACCCCAAACTCGCGGCTCAACAAAGTCACCGTATTTTTCATTAACCGCTTTAATAATCTCCTCTTCATGCTCAGGCTGATATTGAATTGTTAGAGCAATAGGGTTACTTGTTAAGTTAGCCGAGTTTAATAACTGGTCCTTTCTTAGTTTATTCGGTAAAAATTCAGGGAGATCATTGCTTGCTTGGTTCGCCCAAACATGATATTTATTTTCAACGGTGATTGTATTAATACCAAGTTCCTGGCGGTTAGCAAGGAGGTCAAGGGCCAGTTCTCTTGTTAATTCAATATCATATTCTTTATCCCAGTGTTCATGCGGGATGTGAGTGAGCGCGCCGTTAAAGTTAACCATTGGTGTTTTGATTCCGATTTGATCATAAATATGTTGAGCGATTCGGTATGGCCGCCCGGTAATGATACTAACGATATGACCTTCACGTGCTAGGGCGCGAAGAGTTACGATTGTTTCATTAGTTAATTTAGACTGATTATTTAAGGTTGTACCATCAAGATCGAGGGCTATTAAATGTTGATCCATTGCCATATCACTTCTCTTTCCATAAAATATACAATTATAATATTTTATACAAAAAGTTGGCGCTTTGCCAAGCATTTTGGCTCAAAAAATAACAAAATAAGTTACAATAAAGACACTAAGATACAGAGGAGCGAAATAACGTGCAATTACCGGATGAATTTGTCACGAAATACAAAAAATTAATGGGGGCAGAAGCAAATGAATTTTTAGCAGCTCTTAATCAGCCAAGTTATAGTGGATTTCGCGAGAATCCCCTAAAGAACGGCCACCCGACATCAGCGATTAATCACTCTGCTGGCAAAGTACCGTATGTTTCAACCGGTTACTATGGTCAAGTTAATGGTAAATCTTTAGATCATGTTACTGGATGGGTTTATAGTCAAGAACCTTCTGCGATGTTTGTCGGGGAAGTGGTTGATCCGCAACCGGGGGAACGCGTTCTTGATTTGTGCGCTGCTCCTGGAGGCAAGACTACTCATTTAATTGGAAAAATGAATAATGAAGGGTTACTAGTTGCTAATGAGATTTTTCCGAAACGCGCTAAAATCTTAGCAGAGAACCTTGAAAGATGGGGAGCAAAGAATACTGTTGTTACTAGTGAGAGCCCTGCTGATCTAGAAAAACAGTTTCCACAATACTTTGATCGGATTCTTGTGGATGCTCCGTGTTCTGGAGAAGGAATGTTTAGGAAGGAACCAGCAGGAATTGAATATTGGTCGCCAGATTACCCAGCGGAATGTGCTAATCGCCAGCAAAAAATTTTAGCTTCAGCGATGAAAATGTTAAAGCCGGGCGGGGTACTTGTCTACTCTACCTGTACATTTGCCCCTGAAGAAGATGAGCAAAATATTTCATGGCTGCTTAATAATTATCCGCATTTAGAATTAATACCAATAAAAAAGGCCGCCGGAATGGATAACGGTCGACCGGAGTGGGCTGATAATAATGGAGACCTAAAGAAGACGGTGCGGCTATTTCCTCATCATATTAAAGGAGAAGGCCACTTTATTGCTAAAATGATTAATAAGACTCCAGCCACAGCCCCAGAAAAACGTAAAAAGAAAAATAAACGCAAAAAACAATCTATTGTAAGACCGGATAAAACGCAGCTCAGGCTATTTGAACAATTCCAAGCGAAGGTGTTTCCCAATTATCAACCTCATCAGCTAATTTTATTTGGCGATCAGTTATATGATTTACCGCTTGAGGAAGATAAAATGGCGGGATTAAATGTTTTGCGTCCCGGATTACATTTAGGAACTTTTAAGAAAAATCGCTTTGAACCATCTCTTGCGTGGGCTTTGGCTAGCCTCCCTGATGAAGCAGAGCAGGTAATTGAAGTCGATGAAGATCAATGGCGACAGTATGTTCATGGAGATGTGATAAATATTGCTGATAATCAGGCAAATGGATGGTATCTTTTAGTTTGCAACCGTCATTCTGTTGGCTTTGGAAAGCTAGTTAACGGGACTATTAAGAATTTCTATCCAAAAGGTTTACGATTCTAAAGGGGGAGAAATAATAAAATGAAAGAGAAAACTGCTGTTCATGTTAATGGTTATTTAGGACTCTTGTGTGCAATCCTTGTTGGTGCCGCAAGTCTTTGGCTTATTTTTGCTGGCTTTACTGGTAGTATGCCAGTGTTATTAACAATCGGCATTATCCTGTTGGTGGCTGTGATTATTTTTAGTACGTCACTAACTATTATCCAGCCTAACGAGGCAAAAGTGCTAACCTTTTTTGGTAACTATATTGGAACTATTCGCGATGCCGGCCTATTTATGACGATTCCGTTTACGAATAAGGAGACAGTTTCTCTACGGGTCTGCAACTTTAATAGCCAAATTCTTAAAGTAAATGATTCAAAAGGAAACCCAATCGAAATTGCTGCCGTTATTGTATATAAAGTTGTTGATACGGCCAAGGCACTTTTCTCGGTTGATGATTATGAACAATTCGTCCAAATTCAAAGCGAATCTGCCGTGCGACATGTTGCAAGTGAATATCCTTATGATAGCTTTGAAAACCAAGATGTTGTCACTTTACGAGGAAACCCAACAGAGGTGTCGGAAAGGTTAACTGCTGAACTTCAGGACCGCTTAAATGTTGCGGGCGTTAAAATTATCGAAACTCGATTAACGCACTTAGCCTATGCAACTGAAATAGCGAGTGCAATGCTTCAAAAACAACAGTCATCGGCGATCCTTTCAGCACGTAAAATTATTGTTGAAGGAGCCGTTTCAATTACTGAAGAAGCAATTAATCGTTTGAATAAGGAAGCTAACCTTAACTTAACCGATGAACAGCGCCTTCAAATTATTAATAACATAATGGTAGCAATAATTAGTGAGCGTGGAACGCAACCAGTAATCAACACAGGAAATCAAGGATAGATGATATATTTAACGATTCTAATGGCTGAACAGGTATAGCTGATGGAATGACTAAAGCCGGATTATTAAATTATCTTTGGAAATAATAAGACACAAACGGAGGCCACTAAAATCATAGCAGTCTCCGTTCATTATTTTTAAATATAATTATTTATTTTCCTCAACTAATTGTTTTGCTAGGGCGAAGTTACCGAGGGTTGCTGAACCGTTTCCAGGAACCGAGGGATTAACAATATATTCGTCAAGCGGGCCAACTGGAAGATAGTCATTCCATAACATTGCAAACTGTTTACGAACACGCTCTAAGAATGCCGGACGAGAAACACTTCCACCGAAAATAATCTTTTGTGGACGTAAAATTGCTGTAATCTGAACAGCGGCTTGAGCAACATAGTAAGCCATGATATTCCAAACCGGGTGATTATCTGGGACATCTTCACCGCTGATCCCAAGTCGTGCTTTGAATGTTGGACCAGATACCAAACCTTCTAGGCAGTCATGATGGTAAGGACAAATACCCGTAAAGTTCATATCTGCAGGGTGACGTTGAAGGCGTACGTGACCCATTTCAGGAGTGCTTATTCCGCCAATAAAATGACCGTTTTGGATTGCTCCAGCGCCAACACCGGTTCCTAAAGTGTAGTAAACGAGTGCCGGATTATCAAACTTGTTTCTTAAATTAACATATTCGCCGTATACTGAACCATTAACGTCCGTTGTCCAGTAGATTGGGATATCAAGGGCGTCTGTCATTATTCCAACAAAATTGCAATTTTGCCATTTGACCTTAGGCGTATCCGTGATATAGCCGTACTTCTCACTAGCAGGGTTCGTATCGATTGGCCCAAAACTAGCAATTGAAAGGGCAGCTAAATCTGGATATTGCTTAAAGAACTCGATGCAGGCTCCTAACGTTTCTTCAGGGGTAGTGGTAGGGATAATCTTTTTATCAATTTCGTTAAACTTTTCGTCACCGACAGCACATACAAATTTAGTACCGCCAGCTTCTATACTTCCTAATAGCATAATTAAAACCTCATTTATTTAAAGTGAACGTTTATCATATTGATAACTATGTTTGAGTATAAACCTTAGAAAGCGGTATCACAAGAACAATTATTAGCTTTTTGTGTATAAAACGTTTCACCTAGTTAATTAATTTTGAGCTTTCACGCCATGTAATCTTAGCAGGGAGGTTAATATGAACCGGTACTTCGTCAGGATTGATAATTCGCTGAACTAGTCGTCTTACGGCTAATTGACCCATTGCTACGCTAGACGGGTTAATGGATGAAAGTGACGGGGTCATATATGCGGCGATTTCTGAATCATTGTAACTAATAACGTGAATATTTTGCGGAACGGTAAGTCCATGCTGCTTAATTGCCCGGTATGCGCCAACCGCTAACTGATCACTAGCAATTAAAACTAATTGTAAATGATTTTTAAGAAGGCTATTCATCCCTTCAAAGCCATCTTTGGGAGTCCAGCCCTTAATTACCAAATTAGGGGTTAACTGATGAGCTTTCATCCACATCAAATAAGCTTTTGCACGGATATCTTGGTAACTGTCAGGTGCGATTCCAGTTAAGGACATTGGCTGAATATTGCCGCCAAGGAAACCGATATCAGTAATTTTATTTTTAAGAAAATGATCTAAGATGGCTTGGGTTTCTTCAAAGTACGAGTTGCGAATAATGTCATACTGTGAAAAATAACGGGTCTCATCAATCAAAATAAGGCGGGGATTATTCTGATATAGCTCTGCGTAAAATTCTTCAGTGAATACACCTGCCACAATGATTCCGTCATATTTTTTTACGTCAGCAAACTGAAAATCTTTATTAGGAAAACGAATAAAGCCTTTAACTTGAATACCTTCTTTAGAGGCTTCCTGGATTATCCCGTCGTGAACTTGAATAAAATATGGATCGTGAGCTTCGTTTTCAAGAGAATGGGTAGTAATAACTAAAACCGAAAGAGATTTTGGACGGTTGACGGACTTATTCGCATGCGGCTGATAGTGATATTTTTCAACAATTTCTTTAATCCGCTTTTTAGTTTGGTTACTAACTGAAAAAGACGGATCATTGTTTAAGACTCGTGAAACAGTTGCTGGAGAGACGCCGGCTTCTTGGGCAATTTTTCTAATACCAATCATGTGCTCACCTCTATTATAATTACCATCTAGCATACCACATTTTAGTAAACGTTTAGTAAGCCGTAATGGCGCCTTGTCTGCCTCTTGACAGTGATGAAAGCGCTTGACTGAATTTAGATAAACGTTTATCATATAATCGATTTAAGAAAGGGGTCACTAGCAATGATTACATTTGATGAAAAACAACGTGTATTTCACTTGAAAAACAAGACCATTTCATATTTATTTTCGATTGAAGAGGGAAATCTTCTTAGTCACCTTTACTTTGGACCAGCAATCCGAAATTACCATGGTGAACGAAAGTATCCTCGAGTAGACCGTGGCTTTTCTGGTAATTTACCGGAATCAATGGATAGAACCTATTCTAAGGATGACTTATTACAAGAATATTCCGGTAACAATACAGGGGACTATCGTGTACCAGCAATTGTTATTAAAGCAGAAAACGGATCACGATTAACGGATTTTCGCTACCAATCATATAAGATTATCCCTGGCAAGCCTAAATTAGCTGGACTACCGGCCTCCTATGTCAAAAGCGATGATGAAGCTGAAACATTAGAGGTCACCTTAGTTGATAACACAATTGGAGCACAACTCATCCTTTCATATACTATCTATAACGAGCGTCCTGTTATAACAAGGAATGCACGCTTGGTTAATAATAGTAATCAAAAATTGCAAATTGAAAAGATTGCTTCAATGCAGTTAGACTTAACTAAACATGATTATGATGTTATCTCAGTGCCTGGTCAGTATGCACTTGAACGACAGCCCGAACGACAAGAACTACGGCGCGGAATCACTGAATTTTCCAGTCGTCGTAATTCTAGCTCGCACCACATGAATCCTTTTGTAGCGTTAGTTGATAAAAATACAACTGAATTTACAGGAGATGCAATGGGGGTTCTGCTCGTTTATTCCGGTAACCATCAATTCACTCTTGAAAAAGATCAGATTGACCAAATCCGTTTATTAACGGGAATTAATGATTACGATTTTGAATGGGTTCTTCAACCAGGAGAAAGTTTCCAAACGCCAGAAGCAATCATGGGCTTTAGTCGGCAGGGACTGAACGGAATGTCACATGTCTTCCATAGTTTGCTTCGTGACCGGGTTGCTCGTGGAAAGTACCAATATGCGGATCGTCCGATTGTAATTAATAACTGGGAAGCAACATTCTTTGACTTTGATGATGAAAAGCTTGACCAAATTATTGATGAAGCAAAGCCACTAGGGATTGAAATGTTTGTATTAGACGATGGGTGGTTTGGCCATCGTAATGATGATAATTCTTCGCTTGGTGACTGGTTTGTTAATCAACAAAAGCTTACTGGGGGACTGAAACGGGTTGCAGATCGAACACATAAAAGCGGTATGAAGTTCGGGTTGTGGTTTGAACCAGAGATGATTTCAGTTGACTCTGAACTTTATAAAGAACATCCTGATTATGCTTTGCATGAACCTAATCGGGGAATGACTCTTTCACGAAATCAGCTAGTTTTAGATTTTAGTCGGAAAGAAGTAGTTGATAACATCTTTAATCAGATGTGCTTGATTTTAGATAAGGTGCCGCTTGATTACATTAAGTGGGATTTTAACCGAAACTTAACAGAGGTCTTTTCTAGTGCTGCCGACCCTGAACATCAAGGCGAAATTAGTCACCGTTATATTTTAGGGCTATATGACCTTATGGAACGTTTGGTAACCCGCTATCCTAATATTTTATTTGAAGGCTGTTCAGGCGGTGGTGGACGGTTTGATGCCGGAATCCTATACTACATGCCGCAAAGTTGGCCTTCTGATGATACAGATGCGGTAGAACGATTGAAAATTCAATATGGTACATCCTTAACTTACCCAATTTCTTCAATGACTGCCCATGTTTCTGTGTCGCCTAATCAGCAAACCGGTCGTTCCACAAGCTTTAAGATGCGGGGCGATGTTGCGATGAGTGGTGTTTTTGGCTATGAATTAGATTTAGCGGACTTAACTGATGAAGACCGCCAAATGGTAAAGGAACAGATTAAGTTTTATAAAGCTCACCGTCATCTAATTCAATACGGAGATTTCATTCGCCTTGAAAGCCCGTTTGACAGCAATACAGTTGCTTGGGAATTTGTAAGCCCAGATAAGTCTGAAGCATTATTATTTATGTTTAAACAATTACATACAAATCGTTTTGAAATAAATAATACTAAGATGGCTGGACTTGATCCGACAATTGATTACCATGACGAAATGACAGATAAAACTTATGGTGGGGATGAATTAATGAATGTTGGTTTATTCCGTGACCCAACTCACACAGGAGACTTCTTGAGTGAAGTACACTATTTCAAAGGTAAGTAGGTTTAACTGCTTTTAAAAATTAAAAAGGAGCGTGAAGACGAAACCATAAATGGCTCGTCTTCACGCTCCTTTTTAGTCTTTAAGTTACTATTTTTTAGCTTTAATTAACGCATCAATTGTCCACATCCAGATGGCATGGCCCAAAAACTCAGAAATATGTTCTTCTAATGGTTGGTCCTTTGGTGATGGAACGGTTCCCATCATTGGCATTAATTTAAGATGGAAGAAATCCCAAACCGCAATACCAAATGGGACTCCATTGCCCTTTTTAATCCATGGTGCCAATTGCCCCCCAACACTATAAATAACACCAAAACCAGCAGAAAAACTAAAGTGAACTAGGTAGCTCACCCATGGTAATTGTTGTCCTGAATAGGTATAAGTTGCATGGGTTATTCTAGCGGGTACGCCAAATTGTTCGAGTAATTTTTGTGGCGGGTTTGTTTGGTTACGTTCTGGCGTCCGAGGGGGAAGAATATTCTCCCATCCTAACTTAACCAGACCGGCAACTAAACCAGCTGTAACACCGATACTGATTGACTTACCCCAATTAATTTTATTCATATTAATCACCATCCCAAATATGAGTTATCAAATTAATTGTACCAATCTAGATTATAAATTCAATTAATTAAGCTAGCGTAGGTGTCTTTGACGTGCATAGGATAACAAATCTGTTCCTAAAACATATTCAACGCGTGATAACTCAGTGAAGGACGTACAACCAAGGAGGGCTAGTGAACGCTTTACGATTACTTGCCATTCCTCTAACGTTTGATCGAGGGCATCATATCCTTCACGTTGTAAGATGTTTAGGAAGTAACCGGCAACACCGACTGCACGGGCACCCAGTACACCGGCTTTGATAACGTCAAGAGGGGAAGTTATTCCTCCAGAAGCAATAATCTCTGTTTTGCCTCGCCGAATAGAGTGTGCTTCTAGTAAGGATTCAGGAGTAGTTTGGCCCCAATTAAGAAGACTCGCGAAATTGATGTTGTGGTTGCGTCGGTTTTCAATTGCAGCGAAGTTAGTACCGCCACGACCACTAACATTAATTAGGTGAATATCATGGGTTTGCAATTTAGCAATTGTAGTTTTGCTCATTCCAAACCCAACTTCTTTAACAATCACCGGAATATCAAGCTCATTCACTAGAAATTGAATATTATCAAGCCAGTTAAAATCTCGGTCTCCTTCAGGCATGATTAACTCTTGGGCAGCGTTAATATGAAGTTCAAGAGCGTTTGCTTTTAGAAGTGATATTGCCGCTTGCGCTTGATCGAGGCTTGCACTGGCACTCAAATTAGCAAAAATAATACCATCTGGATTCTCTTCTCTGATTACTTCAAATGAAGAAAACGCTTGAGGATCTTTATTAATAATGCTTAATGATCCAGTAGCCATTGCGAGGTGGTGTTTATGTGCTAATTGAGCAAGCTGCCGATTGATCTTAAGTGCTTGATCACTTCCGCCTGTCATTGCTTCAATGTAAAACGGATTTTCAATTTCGAGGTTATCAGCCAATTCGACATGGAGATCAACATCATCGGTTGTCATTTCAGGCAAACTATCATGAATTAAGCGCACTTGGTCAAAATAGTGATGCTGGTGAACTTGGTCATAATATTTAGCTGCCAAGGAAAGATGTTCATTTTTACGCTGGGCATGACGTGATTCCATCATGGTCCTCCTTTGAGTTATTTAATATATGAAAGATGATTTTTAACGGATGTCTTAAAGCTTTTAGCACTATCAATAAAATGAACTGAAAGAGGAAGCTGCTCAATATGGTTCTTAGTCCAGCTCTTCAAGACGTTGCCAAAATTTGAATTACTATCAATTGCGACAATTCCGCAATCACCACCGCCAGCACCAGAAGTTTTAGCTGCACCACCAAAAGATTCTGCAATTTGACAAAGTTTTGCTAATGCTTCTGTTTCAATATTTACTCCTGAGTTAGTGCCAAGCTGTTTTAATAGGTCCCGATTATAACGAATTTCGTTTTTAATCGCTTCTAGGTCTTGCTGATGAAAACCGTCAACCATTCGTTGGATACAAGATTTACTCTTTTCGAGGAAAAGCTGGTATTCACTTTGACGACGGGCCTTAAAGAGTGAAATTTTATCAACTAGTTGGGAAGTGGAAGCTGGTTTCCCGGTCCACCCGATTAATAGTTCTAGATTTTTTGGCGCCTTTAATGATTCAATATCAAGGTCGGGCCAGGGTAGGTCAATAATTGTTTTTAAATCCAAATACTTACGTTGTTGCGCTAACCATTGGCGGTCAAATGAATGATAAGAAATCCATCCGCCGTATACGGAAGCAGCTACATCACCAAGTGAACCGTTGCCTTGAACTTCAAAGTGGGCGATTGCCGCTAATTTAAAAATTTGGTCTTTGTCAACTGGCAGGTTATAGAAATGGCAAAGTGCCTTAACGGTTGCTACCGTAACGGCTGCAGAGGATCCCAAACCATATTTTCTTCCATTAGCGCTGTCAAGCTGACTATCGATATGAATATTGAAAATTCGTAAATCTCGGCTAAAAGTTCGAGCATACTCTTCTGTTACTTTAATCGCTGAAAGAATATAGGAAAATGGATTATCACGCTTGTCAACAACCATTTGATCACCGCGTCTCCGCCATGAAAGCTGATCGTTATTATATTGGCGACTGATAATTTGGCCAACTTCTTCAGCACTTTCTTCAATAGTACAAGTAACGAATTGATCTAATGCAACTAAAATAGCCGGATAACCATTTTCAACAACGGCATATTCACCGGCAATATACAATTTACCTGGTGCTTTTTCAGTAATCAAAATTTAAAGTCCCCTTATCATTAAATTTTATTCATTCCAAATTTTTATTCCGGGTCCCGGCTGTGAAACCACCAACCGATCATGACCAATAATATTGCTTAATTTAGTAACGATTTTTTCTCGGTTCATACGGTCATAGATAACTTTTACATTTGGACCGGCATCCATCGTATAATAGCAGTTTATCCCATTGTTACGCAAGTCCTGAACCGCTTTAATAATGGTTAGTGTTTCAGCATTAAAGTAGGTGAATCCAGGATCGGCAGACAGTGTTAGCGCATGCATTCGCAAAGCATTTTCTTCGGCAATATGGCCGATTAAGTCAATATCTTTAGCCTTAATTGCTTCTTTAATAGCGGTCATATCATGAGCTACTACTTTTCGCCAAGCATCATAATAAGGTGAAGTGGCAACACTAGATTGCATTCCAGAACGACTTGAAATTTTTTTCTTCTTGGTATTGACTAATACTGCTAACATTTCAATAGGAAAATCAACATCTTCTAAAATTGGTTTGGCAAATGATGATTGATCATCGGTTCCTTTTTGCCATTCTACTAAACCGCCATAGATAGACCTAGTGGCAGAGCCAGAACCACGCCGCGCTAAACGAGAAAGATCACGGGACGATAATTTTAATCCCGCGGCAGAACTAGCTGCTCCTGCAAGGGCGGCAAACGCTGATGCAGATGAGGCAAGGCCAGCAGCGGTAGGAACATGATTGATAGAATCAACCTTTGCAAAATAATTGATTCCGCTCAGTTCCCGCACAAGATTTAAAATATGAACAACTTTTTTAGCATCTTGCTGATCAAGCAATTGTTTGTCAACGTAAACTTGGTCGGAAGTGAGCTGATCATCAAAGTTTACGGTGGTTGTCGTGTAAAATTCGTTAAGCGTGAGGGAGAGACTATCTGTTTGCGGAATAATTAGCTCTTGATTTTCTTTTCCCCAGTATTTGACGAGCGCGATATTTGTATGTGCTTTTGCTGTTGCCATTAGTCATTACCTCGCTTATCAAGTGGTTGAAGCCACACTTGCTGTGCTCCGTTTTCTTTTAAAATACTTGCTAGTCGCCGAGCACCCATTGCTGTTTGTGCAAGTGCAATCATACAGCCGCCACGACCGCCGCCAGTTAATTTAGCACCTAATGCACCATTGTCTCGTGCAATATGGATCAAATGGTCTAATAAAGGATCTGATACATTAAGTGCCGCCAAATCGGTCTGTGCAAAGTTAAGTGCTTCCCCTAAATGTTCAACGTCATTTTTAGCTAAATAGTCCTTAGTTTGATTTACTAATTCGCCAAGGTGGCTGATGCGGGTTTCAGCATACTCTTTATTAGTTGTTAATTCATCTTTAACGGCAGTAATTGCCTCTTTAGTAGCGCCTTTCTTTCCCGTATCTGCAATAACTAATGAAGCATCTAAATTCATTTCGATTGGGACGCCAATTCGTCCTTTAATATAAAAAAGCGGCTTTTCAGAACTAACGGTAGCCGCATCTAAACCTGAGGGACTGCGGTGGGTAACTTGTTCCTCAACATCGGCAAGCTGAAGCAATACTGTTCGATCGAGCGGTTCATCATAGTAATCAAAGAACGCACGAATGATTGCAATCGCACTTGCTGCTGAAGAACCCATACCGCGTTCGGCAGGTAATTGGCTTTCAACGGTTAAATCCCAGCCTCTTTCTTGAGTATTAAGCCGAGCAGATAAAGCTTTAACTAATTTTTTAATCCCGGCCATAGAGGATGGTAAATTCTCTATATCACCATGGTAATACCGACTTTTAATAATTTGCTGGTTATCTTGGCGACTAGTTAATGTAGCAGTTAAGCGGACACTTGGCAATGGAAGGGCAATTGCTGGTTGACCGTATACTACGCTATGTTCTCCCATTAAAATGATTTTCGCATGGCTAGTACCAATCCCTTGTTGTTTCACCATCGTAACCTACTTTCTACTTAAAAATTCAAATTTAATCATAGCATAAAACATTGATTCTAGCTAAAAATGATTACGGATGTTACCAAATCTAAATATTTTACTATGAAAATTTATGGACTATGTAAAAATGAGAAATTTATAGTAGAATGGTGTATTATTTACTTTAGAATATTTAGTAATTTTATATATTATAACTTCGGAGAAATATGGTGATATTGTGGCACAGCGTAGTAGTCAGCGCACAAAAAAGCGTGATAAAAAAGCGCCAATCTACTCAGTTGTTGACTTAGAAACAACAGGAACAAATGTTAATCATGGTGATCGAATCATTCAAATTGGGTGTGTTCTTGTTCAAGATGGCAAAATCATAAATCACTTTGAAACAAAGATAAATCCGCGAGAGAAGATACCGCGTTCGATTGTCCAATTAACGGGGATTGAAGACAAAGATGTCCGCAAAGCACCCTTGTTTGAGGATGTTGCCGGTACGATATATAGTTTGCTAGCGGGAACAACTTTTGTGGCACATAATGTTAATTTTGATTTTCCATTTTTAAATGCAGAATTAGAAAGAGCGGGTTATCCTTCGTTATCAATTCCAGCAATCGATACAGTAACTCTCAGTCAAATTCTGCTGCCAACAGCAAAAAGCTTTCGGCTACGTGATTTGACAAGTTCACTGCATATTGAACACGATCATCCGCATAGTGCCGTATCAGATGCTGAAGCAACAGCAGAATTGCTCAATGATCTGTTAAAAAAAGTCCAAGCTCTTCCTACGCTTACACTTGAGAAGCTTTCACAATTGAAGCTTAACTTGCCACAACAAACGGCGGGCGTTTTTGATGCTGAGCTACAGCAACGGCATCAAAGTCCACGACCATTAAGTGAAGAACTATATGTTTCCCATGGAATTGTTCTTCATAAGTCACGTCCAATAACCGCGACTGGTAAAAGAGAAGCATATAAATATCCTTCAACTAAAAAGGCTAAAGAAAAAATATATCGCGATACTTTAAAACTACGATCAATCCAGGCGAAAATGATGAATAGTATTTACAATAACTACACTCATGATGAACCTAAAAATATGATCGTTGAAGCAGGCACGGGTGTTGGTAAAACATTGGGTTACTTATTCCCGCTAAGTTATGCTGCTTATCCAAATAAAAAGATCGTGATTAGTACCGCAACTAATGTTTTACAACAGCAAATTATTGACACTTCAATTGCACAATTAAATAAGGTTCTTCCTTTTAAGATGAATAGTGTCATTATTAAAGGAAATCACCATTATTTAGACCTTGCACGATTTGTTCATTCTTTAAGCGTAATTGAAGATTCAAAGCTTGTTCAATTATTAAAAGCTAAAATTTTAGTTTGGTTATTATCAACCCAGACTGGCGATTTAGATGAACTTAATTTGAATTCCCAACAGTCACCTTACTTTACTGAGATTCGCCACCAAGGTATTCGGACCCTTAATTCAGCAAATGCTTTTTACCATGATGATTTTCTAGTTCGGCGTGAAAAGCGTTTGCACCAAGCTGACATTATTATTACCAATCATGCTTATCTAGTGGCCCATGCTCAAGAGTTAGGGGACGGAACACGGCGCCCTTATTTAGTAATTGATGAGGCGCAACACTTAAGCGAAAGTATCTTAAAACGCTCTCGGCGAACATTTAATTTTCAGCGATTACGGACAGCTGTTCATGTGATGTCGAATTTAGTTAATAATGGGAGCGATCGTAATTTAACCGATATCTTTGCTGAGCAAGCATTGGGTAGTTATAATGTCGAACTGCTTCGGGGAGACTTAAATGCGGTTGAAGAAGCCGTGGATCTCTTCCAACAGGCCCTTTACCGTCAATTTATGGCAAATTCAACTGGCAACCCGGATAATGAACTAATTGAGCAGCCGCTTCGTAATGATCAGGTAATGGAAGTCTTAGATATTGGCGGACCGATCATGATGAAATTAGAACAGGCACTAAGCAGTGTTCAACTGCATTTCTCCGCTTTAAGCCATCTTTTTACTAGCCAAAGTGACCGTTGGCTACTAAGTGATCGTTACCTAATGAGTCAATTTCAAAGCCAGTTAGCAAAATTAACCGAAGCCGATCAAACATTGAATGAGTTTGGTGAGACCCTGCAGCAACAAGGGGATGCAGCTGCTTTTTGGATAACCATCCGCCAATCAACTGAACAAAGTACTTTACAGCTTAGTGGAGGTTTATTAGAAACAACGCATTACTTAACTAAAAATGTTTATCCTTATTTTGCCCAACCGCTATTTGTTGGTGCCACGCTTTTTACATCGGCACGGTCACAATATCTATACAATCAATTAGATCTGGATCGTAATAATACATTAACTAGGCGCTTTGCATCGCCGTTTGATTACCAGCATAACGCAAAGCTGCTGATTGCTGAAGATGCACCGGTTCCTAGTGCACAGAACAATATTGACTATATTAAATATCTTAGTAATACGATTTATCGGCTGACTAAAAATGCGCGGTATCAAACAATGATCTTATTTAATTCCTTAGTAATGATTGAGCAAGTTTATAGTCAATTAAGGGAAACAGACTTATTTGATCAACGTGATATTTTAGCGCAGGGGATTACTGGTAACCGCGATAAAATATTAAAGCAATTTAGTAGCGGCCAAAATTCCATCTTACTAGGGGCATCAAGTTTCTGGGAGGGGATTGACCTTCCTAGCTCGGCATTGGAGCTGTTAATTATTACGAGGTTACCATTTGACTCACCAGATGAGATTATGAACCGTGCCCATAATAAGTTGTTGCAGCAGCAAGGGAAGAATCCTTTCTATCATTCAGAACTACCAAAAGCAACGATGCGGTTACGGCAGGGAATTGGTCGCTTGTTAAGAACAGAAGAAGATCGTGGTATTGCAATTGTGCTTGATCCACGGCTGAAAACTAGACGATATGGTCAGACAATTCTCAATAGTTTACCAGCCGATTTGCCAGTTAGCGCGCAGAAAACAGGTGAGCTTATAACAACAACGCAAACTTTTTTAATGGATAACGGTAATGAAAAAGTTAAATAAACTTTATCAACTTTTATTTGGTTATTTCTGGTATAATCAAAACGATTGCCAAGCAAGATCAAAAAAGTAAAGAATAAGAGGGAATTATATGCAGAGTCGACGAGAAGTTCAACGTGAACAGAGTCGTGGTTCCTCATTGCGGACGATTCGTAACCTTTTAATTGCAATCCTACTAATTTTATTAATTGTATGGAGTGTATTTGCTGTTAGCAGCCAGCCACGAAATGCGGCACGCCGGCAAACTATATCGCTTGCAGAAAAATATGCGCATTTACGTTCGCCTGATCAGTTTTATATTTATAATCGGGAAAGCACTTATTATGCAATTAGTGGTAAAAATCAGCAAAATCAGCCTATCCTCGTCATCGTTCCACAACATGGCGGTAAGATTAGAGTATTAAAACAATCATCTGGGATCACCGCTGCAGAGGCACGAACAATGACTAAAGAAAATAGGAAGCCACGCGAAATCTTAAAAGTTGCTCCGGGAATATTTAATGATAAGACGGTCTGGGAAGTTACATATCGTAACCAAAAAGGAAATTTATGCTACGATTTGATTAATTTTAAGACTGGACAATATGTTCAAAATATTAATAATCTTTAGTATAAATTAGGACTGATAACTTTATGGAGGCTGGGATTACTCAGTCTCTTTACTTTTGCTGAGAGTGATGTAAAGGAGTTGATCAAATGGCAGATACTGACTTATTACAGCATTATTTACAAGCTGGCGAAACGAATATCAGTAATTTGTTGTTACACCATTATAAAGAATTAGGGATGACAACTTCACAGTTTGTACTTTATCTGCAGTTTAAATCTTATCAAGATCGGGGGATAATGAACCCTGATGTACGAACCATTGCAAAAAATTTAGGAACAGAAGAACGACAAGTATTTGAACAGCTTCACCAAATGATGACAAATCACTTAGTAGAACAAAAAATGCGAAAACTAGATAATGGCAAAGAAGATGCAATATATGATTTTTCTTTACTAATAAATAAATTGGCACTACTAAATGAGAATGATAAAGAATTATCTATTAAGGTTGAAAATACTGCAACACGAGCTGAAACATTTAATCAGCTTGAAGCAGAATTTGGACGACCGCTTTCATCAATGGAACTACAAATTGTTAATGACTGGCTTGATAAAGATAATTATTCCGCAGTAATGATTAAGCTGGCACTGCGACAAGCGGTAATGAATAGCGCCTTAAATCTCCAGTATATGGATCGAATCCTTCAGAGTTGGAATCGTCAAGGGTTGAGGACTGAACGAGATATTGGTGAGCATGAAAAGCGGTTTGAGCAGCGAAAAGCATCAGGACAAAAAGCAATAAAGAAGACATTGGGAAAGCCTAAAATACCGATTTATAAATTAGGTGAATAAAATAATTTAATATAAGGGTGGTTGACATGGAAAAATCTTCTTCTCAGGTAATGAAGGGAATTATATGGGCAGCGGTTGCGTCTGCAATGTGGGGGATTTCTGGAACGGTCCTTCAGCTGATTTCACAAAATTTAGCCATTCCTGCTACGTGGATGCTATCTATGCGGACATTCTCGGCAGGGATCATCTTATTAATAATTAGCGTAATTTTATATGGAAAAAGAATTTTTAACGTGTTTAAAACGCGGGCAACTGCAATTTCAGTTATTAGTTACGCTATTTTAGGATTAATGGCTAATTTGCTAACATTTTACTATGCTATTCAAACGGGGAATGCATCAGCAGCTACGATTCTTCAATATCTTTCGCCACTATTTATTGTGCTTGGCGGAATTATTTTTATGCATCGGCGCCCATTTAGAAGTGATATTATTGCATTTGTTATTGCTTTAATTGGGGTTGCATTATGTATTACACGCGGGAACTTTACACAATTAGCATTACCGCTTGTTTCGCTGCTGTGGGGGTTAGGCTCAGGGATTACTGCTGCCTTTTATGTTGTGTTGCCACAACGAGCAGCAGATGAAAATCCGCCGATTGTTGTTTTAGGTTGGGGAACAATGATTGCAGGAATTCTATTTAATTTATATCGTCCATTCTGGGTTAATCCACCACATATCTCCACAACATTAGTAGCATCGGTTGCCACTGTGGTACTGTTTGGTACAATTCTGCCATTTGGAATTTTACTCCACGCAACTAGGTATGCCCCATCAGATGTGGTTAGTATTATGGATGCCGTTCAGCCAATTACAACCTCAATATTAAGTGTCATTTTCTTTCACTTAAACTTAAACTGGGCAGAAATTCTAGGCATTGTCTTAGTCATCATTGCCGTTTATATCTTACAGAATGGTCGAAGAAAACATACGATTCATTATTAAAAGAAAATGAAAAAGGACTCAAAGCTTCTCCAGATTACTGGTTGAAACTTTGAGTCCTTTTTTAGTTGATAATTATTGTGGAGTAGTACTTGGCTGTGTTGCTGGCGCAGGAGCTGAGCTTGAGTTTTCTGCTGGTGCAGATGAACTAGAACTAGCTACTGAGGCGCTACTCGACGATGAAGATTGGCTAGAACCATTATTTCGCTCTTCTGCTCGGCTTTCGCTACTGCTTGAGGAAGAGCTTGATGAACTTGATGATGAACTGGAACTAGCAGAAGAACTGTTATCATGATTATCTGATGTGTCTTCAGTATATTCAAAAGCCCATTTAGAATCACGAATGACCAGTTGACGCTTACCTTTAACACGAACTGCTTCGACTGTATCAGGCATCGTCCAATCAGAAGCATGGTTTTGACTATCAAGATACTGCATTAGATCTTTGTAAAGCAATTGCGCTGATTTCACATATTGTTCAGAGATACTGCCACCTGGTTCAAGCGGGTGATCATATCCAGTCCATACAGCGATTGAATAATTCTTCGTGTAGCCAGCCATCCAGGAATCCATAACGCCAGATTGACCTGAATTGCTTGGATAGTTAGTCGTACCAGTTTTACCAGCTTGATTTACACCATCGATTTTAGCAGCGGTCGCACTACCTTGAGAATCTGTAAATACTCCCTTAAGCATATCGGTAATCATGTAGGCAGTTGCCTTATTCATTGCCCGTTGACCCTTAGGATTGAATTGCTTTACAGCGCCGTCTTGGGTAGTAATTGAATTGATGTAGTAAGGCTTATAGTAAGTACCGCCGTTAGCAAAAGCCGCGTAGGCAGCGGAGACTTGAAGAGGAGAAATATATAAGGCGATCCCATTTTGCAAGGTATATGGTTGTTTTTGAGAAATTCCTAAACCATCTAAAAAGCTAGTGGCACGTTTAATTCCAACAGCTTGTAGTGCACGGATAGCCGGAACATTTCGTGATTGAACTAGGGCTTCACGCATTGTCATTGTTCCTTTATATTTCTTATCAAAGTCATGTAAGACAGTATTAGTACCAGGGAATACAAACCGTGTATCAGCGATTGATTTAAATGTTGGCCATTGAAGATATTCGATAGCAGGCCCATAATCCATTAATGGCTTGGCTGTTGAACCGGAACTCCGGTTGCTTTGGACAGCTCGATTAAGGCCATAAACAACATTACCTGTATGACGTCCGCCAAGCATTGCGATAATTTGTCCGTTATGGGGATCAGTGACCGCAACCCCCGTTTGCATTTTATCGCTTTGGAACTGTACACCGCCATTTGCGGCATCATATAGGTGTTGCTGAGCATCTAAGTCTAAATTAGTGTGAACTTTTAAACCATCGCTATAAGGGTTATATCCTTGTGCCTGAAGATCCGCTAAAACTTGTTTTACGTATGGATCAACAACTTTTGCTTTGACAGCGGTGCCGCTGCCAGAAATATTACCATGGTCTGGGTCTAACCCAGCAGTGACACTTTCACTAGCAGCCTGGTTAGCTTGAGCTTGGGTAATATAATTGCTCCGTACCATCGCATTCAGAACTTCATTTCGCCGTTGAGTAGCGTATTTAGTATTACTTACTAACGGGTTATAGTAGGTTGGTGACTGTGGCATTCCAGCCAGAAGTGCTAATTGCGAAAGATCAAGGTCGTTTAAATCTTTTCCGTAATAATATTGAGCAGCAGTTTGCATTCCATAAATCCCGTTCCCCATATATACCTTGTTAATGTAAAAACCGAGGATTTGATTTTTGCTAAAATGACGCTCAACGTTGATTGCTAACCACGCTTCCTGTGCTTTTCGCTTTAACGTTCGATCTGATGCAGCAGTAGAAAAGACGGATAATTTAACCAATTGCTGGGTTAAGGTACTTCCACCTTGCATTCCGGATGAACGGCCAAAAACATTAGATGTTGCAGCACCCAAAATACGAATAGTATCAACACCGTGGTGCTTATAAAAACGACGATCTTCAATCGAGACAACGGCATTTTTAAGTTGCTTTGGAATTTGATTGTTCTTAGCATATTCACGCTTTTGTGCTCCTAAACGGGAAATTACTCGATTTTGATCATCATAAATAGTCGTAATACTTTGACTTGTTAAATCATTTCTACTAATTTTAGGAGCACTTGACGCATAGTAGAAAAATAAAGCTGCACATGCAACCATTAGTAGGACGACAATTCCTGCTACCCAAAGCAGGATTTTCTTTATTAAGCCGCCAACATTGCGTTGTTGATTGTCATTGTTGTTATTGTTATGACGCTCACTACGCGTTGACTGATTATCATTTGACATAGTAAACTCCTTTACGCTTTTGCAGCAATTATTTTATCAACAGCGTTTAAATATGGTAAACGCGGATTAAGTTGATAATGAATTTGGTAGCCTTCGTTAGCTATATCTGCTCGTAAAATTGACTTACGCCCGCCGTTTTGCTGCTGATCCCAGTATTTGAACAGGTTTGAAGCGGGAAGCAAATAAAGCAGATCAAGCTCAGTGAACTTTATGAAGGCAAAACAAATTCCTCCCTGTGCTACACACTCACGCATATGCTGAATTTGATGGGGATGAAAATTTTTTAATGGGAAAGATCTTTTATTACGTGTCTCTTTCGCATCAAAGTCAATATAGTACCCTCGATATACGCCATTATAGTCTGTTGTAGATGGCCGACGAAAGTAAGCTTCCCGAATAACAGCTGCACTTCGTTTTGGATAGTCAACCTTAACTAGTTGAACCGGCGTCGGCTTCTTATGAATCACAGCAATGTGGCGAGATAAATAATATTGATTACTATGATTGATTTCATCTTCAAGCGACATTCCACGTTTAGCATAAATAGATTGATGTGGTGTCGGTAATTCATTATGTGTATTATAGTGTTGTACAGGTTGCTGACCATTGGGATAGTGAATGGTCACGATAATCACTCTCCTAACTAGAGCTATATTATACCAGACTACTTGCCCGATGATTGATACAAGATGATTACAAGTTTTTAGTAATAGTGTTGTTATGACGGTGGCTGTTAACTGATATAGTTTGAGGGTGCTTCAACTAATGCCTTAAAATAACTGTAATTATGATGGAGGAATTTATGAAACGAGTATGGAGTACGGGTTATCGCAGTTATGAATTAAATGTTTTTAAGGATAATGATCCAAAGGTAAAAATAATTAAAGAAGTACTAAAAAAAACCTTAAAAGCGCGATTAGAACAGGAAAGCGATGAGTTTTGGGTAATCTCTGGTCCGCAGATGGGAGCAGAAAGGTGGGGGATTGAGGTTGCGTTGGAATTAAAATTAGAATTTCCCGAAATCAGAACAGCATTAATGCAGCCGTTTGCTGAATTTGGTAGTCAATGGAATGATAGTAATAAAATAAAACTTACAAAGATCATTCAACAAGTTGATTTTTCAGCGGATGTTTCAGATAAACCATATCAATCGCCACAACAATTGCGAAATTACCAGCAATTTATGCTCACCCATACTGATGAAGCAATTTTACTTTATGATCCAGAATTTGAAGGCAAAACAAAATACGACTATCAAGCAATTAAAAAGTATGAGGAACAGACTGACTATTCCCTTGAATTAATCGACTTTGATGAGTTACAAGAGGAAGCCGAAGCATGGGAGGAACGTCAACGCGAAAAAGGCGGATTTTAGTCTTGCAATTTGTTTGAGGTTTGGTATTATAGTTAGTGGACTACGCAAACTAAACAATTGAGGTGTTTAAGTTGGATAACATAAAATTTACTCCACAAGATATTTTGCATAAGCAATTTAAGGAGAGAAATATTGGCAAAGGCTATGATGAAGCGGATGTTGATGCTTTCTTAGATGATGTTATTAAAGACTATGACACCTATAATAAGGAAATTGAACGTTTAAACGATGATAATGAACGTTTAAGAGCTAAGGTTGACGAACTTAACCGTCAAGTAGAAGTAGGTTCTTCAATGGGGAACCAAACTGCTTCTCGTCAACCAGTATCAAGCGCTACAAATATGGATATTTTAAAGCGCCTGTCTAATCTTGAACGGCGAGTATTCGGTTCTCAATTAGATGGTAATGAAAACAATAATGACTCACATTTGCTTTAGTGCGTGTCACATAGTTTATTAATAGTTATTGCAAGTTTTGGGTAATTGAGCACAGCTATATGTTGTGTTAGGAAGGTCCATGCTCGCACAGGCTGCGATGTCTGTAGTGTTTGTGCTCGCTGAAAAAATAAGGCGGGGCACCATTTATTTGGTGACGGCGGAAAAACAGACTAAGGTTTTTAACTATGTCTTAGTATTCCTGAAAAGTGCCACAGTGACGATACAGTATTGGAAACAATGCTGGTGGAACGCGGTAAACCCCTCAAGCGGTAAACCCAAACTACGGTAGGGGAGCTTTGGATAACGAATTGAAGTGATTCCAGGGGAGAGTATTTTATACTCTGAGATAGATGATTACCTCGATATAATTTTGCCTGATAATTATATTATGACAAAACATGGCCTACAGATACTTGCATACAGGCACCCGAGTTCGCTCGGGTTTTTTTGTTTTAAAACTCGTTAGATGCTATTTGGTAGTTGAATCAGATTCAATTTTCTATCGATAAATGAGCTTCTGAGCGACTTTAACAACAGAAAAGCAAAAATAACAATAGTTTTTAAATAACTATTTCAATTATCAACGATACAGACTATAATAGTATAGGAATAAATCAAAGTTGTTTTTTAGAAAACAGTTATCGATCGATTGATAACTATGGGTATTAAATTTAGGGGATTATGGATAAGAAAATAAAAATTGTATATATGTCTTTTTCTGGGAATGTTCGTTCGTTTACTCACCGTCTTCAAGAGTATGCTACTCAGCAGCACCACTTAAATAATGAAAATCCAATCATCGAACTGCTAGAGCTTTCTGAAGATACTATTCCGATGAAAACTGAGGATGATTTCTTTGTGATTTTACCTACTTACATGGTTGGAGGAACTAGGTTTATGCCAACTCTGACAGAAATTTTGACAACTCCGATGAGGGATTATTTGGAGTGCGATGAGAATGTAGAACGTTGCTTAGGATTGATTGGTAGCGGTAACTTAACGCTTGGAAAAATGTACGTTATAACCGCAAAAACTTATGCTCATGATTATGATCTACCATTATTATCAGCATTTGAATCACGTGGCACCACTCGAGATATTGAACGGATTTATAAGATTTTAAATGAAAAAGCATTTGGATAAAATTCCAGGTGCTTTTATTTATACATGTCTTCTTTTTATTTTGTGACTAATATAATGTAAAATGATAATTAGTAATATTGACTTAAGGAGAGTTTAATGTGCAAACATATCAGTTAATTGCTACCGCAGCTTCAGGTATAGAGGCTTTAGTAGGTAAAGAATTACGAAATCTTGGCTATGAGGTCAAAGTTGAAAATAGCCGTGTCCGATTTCAGGGGACGATGAAAGATGTTATTCGAACTAATTTATGGTTACGAACTGCTGACCGTGTGAAAATTATTGTTGGTGAGTTCGATGCTCGTTCATTCGAGGAATTATTTGATCGGACAGAAAATATTGCTTGGGAGAACTTATTACCTGTAGATGCAAATTTCCCGGTTGAAGGAAAGAGTCATAATTCCCAGTTGCATAATGTTCCAAGCGTGCAAGCAATTACTAAGAAAGCAATTGTTCAGCGCTTAAGTAAGGTTTATCACCGACGGACTCGTTTGGCAGAAACAGGAGCTACATACCCTTTGGAGGTCGCCATTAATAAAGACCATGTGTTATTGACGCTTGATACTACTGGTGACGGACTATTTAAACGTGGCTATCGAAAGAATAAAGGTGGTGCTCCGCTTAAAGAAAATATGGCAGCGGCCTTGGTGATGCTTGCTCACTGGTTTCCTGATAATCCCTTTGTTGATCCAGTATGCGGATCTGGAACTATCCCGATTGAAGCAGCCCTGTACGGTCATAACATTGCTCCCGGAATTAATCGTTCATTTATTAGCGAACAATGGGTGAACCTTGTTCCAGATGGTTTGTCTGATGAGATCCGTGATGAAGCAGATTCATTAGCTGATTACGATATTGAATTAGATATTCATGGATACGATATTGACCAAAATATGATCGATATTGCGCAAGAAAATTCACGTGCTGCAGGGTTGACACATGATATTACATTTAAGCAGCTTGCAGTAAAAGATTGGCATACGACTAAAGTTAATGGGGTTATCGTTGCTAATCCGCCATATGGTGAACGATTAAGTGATAAGGAATCGGTTCATGAACTTTACCGGCAAATGGGTGATCTTTATCGTCCTTTGACTACCTGGAGTAAATATATTTTGACAGCTGATATGGAGTTTGAAAAGTATTATGGTGCGCAGGCAACTAAACGCCGTAAACTTTATAATGGAGCTTTACGAACTGATCTTTACCAGTATTGGGGCAAAAAAGACCGCTCTAAGTTCAAAACGTTGAAATAGCAAGGAGTTCAAGTAATTTGAGCCGCCTTAAATAAGTGTGAGGGGGTACACTGGAGGCAAACCAATATATTTAATTAAATAAAAATTTAGCCCTGATAATTGCTGGAGGTTCTGCAACGATTATCAGGACTTTTTGGCTTAGTTAAATTGCTCTTGAAGCAATATTAATCATCAGTAGCCCATCAGTTATGTGAATGATATAATTAAGATTGTATTTTCTATATCAAAAAAGGCTATTTTATTTTACGGAGTGCTTGATTGGCAAGGTTATGAGCACCGTGATTTTGTTGCTCTGGAATCCATTGAGTAACAACCGTTGTAAAGTTTTGCAATAGGTCATTAAGCTTATTTAATTCATTTTGGTAATGTTTTGTATAATTTTTGCCGATTGCATCGCTTAAAATTCGACTATCAGTATAAAATAAAACTGTTTCATTTTTACTAAAATGATCACTTAGATATTTAAATCCAAATTGCGCTGCAGCAAATTCTCCATGGTGGTTATCCATTATTCGTAATTTTGCCGGAGTTGCGAGCTGTATTTGCTCATGATTAGCAATAATTACAACTCCTAATCCAGTAGGACCGGGATTACCCTTGGTGGCAGCGTCTGTATAAATTTTAATCATAAAAAATGCCTCTTTTCTGAAAGGAATGTCGTTTAAATATTATGGAAGAAGAAACTCGCTATTTTTACCAACCAGATCTTACAGGTACAATTATTTGTTGGTGTTGGACTTTTCTCTTTTTTATTGCCGGATTAGTGGTTTGGCTTGAAATTACTCACTTCCAATGGCTAAGTGCTCTTCTTTTTGCAATTTTTGCAGTTTTAGCAATTTTAGAATGGCGCCGGCGGACAGTTGTGATAACGCCAACTAAGATGATATTTAATCGCTTACTACAAAAAGAATATCTTATTATTCCGATTGCTGATATCCGTCAGCCACAATTTACAAAGCATACGGTCACGATGACAGTTAATGGTGAGGTGCTTAACTTTACGTTTACTTCTAAAGCAATCGCGCGGTTAAAATTAGCACTCAAGCAACAGGGGGAACAGTAATTGTTACTTTGTCTAACTATTGGAACTATTATAATTTTAACAATTTGTGATCAATTATTAAAATACTGGGTTGCCTCTTCCATTGCCTTAGGAGGAAGTAAAACATTAATTCCAGGGATCGTTGACCTAACTAATTTACGAAATACCGGTGCAGCTTGGAGCCTGTTTGAAGGACAGCAGGTTTTCTTTACGATTGTCACGATTGTAGCAATTATTGTTATTAGCTATTTTATTTGGAAGTATCGAAAAAATGGTGCGATGCTAACAGGTTTGGCTTTAATCATGGCGGGAACGATTGGCAACTTTATCGATCGTCTTGTACATGGGTACGTAGTTGACATGTTTGAAACAATTTTTATTAATTTTCCTATTTTTAATATTGCGGATATGTGTCTGACACTTGGAGTTATTTGGCTGTTAATTTGCATTTTGAGAGAGAAGGACTGAAATGTCAGAACAACTAGAATTAGTGATTGATGACAAAATGACTGGTCGTATTGATAAGCAGTTGGGGCACCATTTTGACCAATTTTCGCGTTCACAGCTTCAACACTGGATAGAAGATGGTCATGTATTAGTTAATGGTAAGCAAGTAAAACCTAAATATAAATTATTAGTTGGTGATCAGGTAGAAATAATCCCAGAAGAACCGCAGAAGATTGACCTTGCTCCAGAAAATATTCCGCTTGACATTGTATATGAAGATAATGATGTAATTGTTGTTAATAAACCTCAAGGAATGGTTGTCCATCCTGCACCTGGACATCCAGATCACACCTTAGTTAATGCCTTATTATTTCACTCACCGTTATCAACAATTAATGGTGAATTTCGCCCAGGAATTGTCCATCGAATTGATAAGGATACTTCGGGCCTGTTAATGGTTGCTAAAAACGATATGGCACATCGGTCATTAACAGCACAATTAAAAGCTAAAACAAATAAGCGTGAATACGTTGCGTTAGTTCATGGCGTAATTAAAGAAGAAAAGGGAACAATTGATGCTCCGTTAGGTCGATCCTTAAAAGACCGTAAAAAGCAGGCTGTCGTTTTAGATGGGCGACATGCTATTACCCATTTTAAAGTATTAGAACGGTTTAAGAATTATACACTTGTAGCTTGTCGATTAGAGACAGGCCGAACGCATCAGATTAGGGTACACATGAAGTATATTGGTCACCCATTAGCTGGCGATCCTTTGTATGGACCACGGAAAACTTTGCCAGGTAATGGTCAGTATCTCCATGCTCGTTTACTTGGATTTAAGCATCCACGAACGGGAAAAGAAATGGTTTTTACTGCACCATTACCATCGTACTTTACAGCAATGCTTGAACATTTGCGTAAGACAGACCAATAAATTTCTTGTTTTTGTCAGAAATAACGTTCATAATAATATTGTTCAAATGGTAACAAAGTTGTTTAGGAGAGTGGTACAGTGGCAGCACGATACCTAATATTTGAAGATGGTTCAATTTTTGCAGGAGAAGGCTTTGGATCTCCTGCGGTTACTTTTGGTGAAGTTGTGTTTAATACTAGCATGACTGGCTATCAAGAGATTATTACTAATCAAGTTTATAATAATCAAATTGTCGTTTTCACCCAACCTAATATCGGTAGTTATGGAATTCAGCGAAACATTTATGAATCTATTGTTCCCACGATTAAGGGAATTATTATTCGCTCCATATCAGATGCGGCTAATGACAACGATCGTCAATTAACTTTGGATAAGTATCTTCAGCAAATGAATATTCCGGGGATTACTAATATTGATACCCGCGCGGTCGTTCATAAATTGCGAAAGGCTGGGAGACCTTTGAAAGGGAGCATTGTACCTGTTCCTGATGATCATGCCTTTGACCAGCTTCATGCAACTGTACTGACTAATCAACAAGTTGCTCAAGTATCGACCCCTAAGCCATATCCTAATCCGGGAACAGGGTTGAGTGTTGTTGTAATTGATTTCGGATTGAAGCATGGGATTCTTCGTGAATTAAGTCGTCGTAAATGTAATATTACCGTATTACCCTATACCGCTACTGCCGAAGAAATTTTACGTTTAGATCCAGATGGGGTGGTCCTATCCAGTGGGCCAGGTAATCCCCAAAATGTCCGCAAGTCTGTTTTAGAAATGATTCAGACAGTCCAAACCAAAGTACCTTTGTTTGCGATTGGATTAGGGCACGAACTATTTGGAATTGCTAACGGTGCAAATGTCCAACAAATTCCCGTAGAACATCATGGAATGAACCATCCTATTCATGAAATTATTACTGATCATGTTGTATATGCTACTCAAGCAGAGGGTTATACTATCGCTCGAAATTCTGTTGATCGTTCTCAGCTATTCATTACGTATGTTGATATGATTGATGATAGTGTTCAAGGGCTTCGTCATCGTCGCTATCCTGCATTTTCTGTTCAATTTTTCCCTGATGGTGCGCCAGGACCGGATGAGACAGATGGTTTATTTGACGAATTTGTCGATACGATGAATAGAAGGGAGGCTCGTCACTAGTGCAAAATTTAAAGTCTGTATTAATTATCGGGGCCGGAGCAAACGATGTTCAGCACGGGGATGAACTTGATTCGGCTATCTATCAGGTCTCACAAGTCTTTAAACAAATGAAGATCAAAACAATTCTCGTTGATGATAATCCATTTTCAGTAAGTTTAGAAAAAGTGGATCATGGATGTATTGTGCCGTTAAAAGTTGAGAGCCTTGTAGATATCATTAATAAGTTTCATCCTGATGCAATTTTACCTACTTTAGGGAATCGGCAAGCATTTGAGCTTACACAGGAACTGTTGGAAAAGGGAATTATTAGAAAAGAAAACATTCAACTACTGGGTGTTCCTGAAGCCACCGTTCGCCAGGTTAACAGTGCAGTTCTTCTTGAAAGGACCCTTCGTCAAATGGAAGCACCGGTCAAAAAGATTATTACTGTTAACAACTATCAAGAAGCGCTTGATGAAGCTACTAAATTAGGCTATCCGGTCATTATTCGGTCGGTATTGCCGAAAAGCAGCAGCACCCGGAAAATTGTTCATGACCGTAGTGAATTAGCAGATGCGGTAAAACAATGTTTAAGTCAATCAAGGGCTGAGCAGGTTGTCGTTCAGCAAAGTTTAGCCGGATATAAGGAAATTGAAGTTGTCGTTCAGCGAGATAGCTCAGGGACAATGATGATGCTATCGATGATTGAGGATATGGACCCGATTGGTATCCATGCTGGTGATTCAATTGCTTTTAATCCAGTTCAAACACTTCTGGACCGTCAAATCCAAGACATCCGTGATACTGCATTTGCTATTACCCGCAAGCTGCGGATTGTAGGGACAAATCACATTCAGTTTGCACTTGATACCAATAGTGACCGCTTTTATGTCATTAAAAGCAGTCCATATTTTGATCGCATCACGGCTTTTGCTTCACAATCAACGGGTTATCCAATTGCACAGGTAACAGCACAATTATATGCGGGTAAACGCCTCCGTGATATTGATTTAGGCGAGAATTATATTCATCATGCAGCATTGGTTGAGCCAACAATGGATCATATTGCTGCCCGTGTTCCGGTATGGGGTTTTAGTGAATTACCCAAAGCAAGCCGATTGCTGGGAACGGAAAAGCGCTCAGTTGGGACAGTGTTTGGTGTTGGGCGAAGTACAATTGAAGCACTTTTTAAGGCGATTGAATCACGTTATAACGAACCAGCCGATTTTCATTTGGCAGCTCAAAAGCAATTGACAGATGATCAATTAGTTGCAAAAATTGTTCATCCAGAAGCTGGCCGGCTCTTTGTATTAATCGAAGCCATGCAACGCGGATACTCAATTAGTGAGCTATCTGAAATGACGAAGATTGATCCCTTTTATTTTGATCAAATTGATAAGATGCGCTCATTAATTCAGGAAATTGCTAGCCATCCTAATAAAGAACCGTTCTTGCAAAAGGCTAAAAGCTATGGACTTAGTAACCAGCTTATTGCCAGGTTATGGGAAACTACTCCTGAGCAGGTTTATCAAATGAGCCTAGATCATCAATTAATGACAAAATATAAAGAAATCGAACCATCTGCGGGAGAATTTGATCAACATACTAATAGTTTCTATTCTGCTTACGAGGAAGAAAATGAAATTGAACGAACTCCCCAGCCAAGTGCACTTGTTGTTGGAACAGGCGGATTACGATTAGGTCTAAGCAATTCTAGTGATTACTTTGTAGCTAGGTTATTACAAGAATTGCAAAATGAAGGCTTTAATAATGTTGTTATTAATTCTAATCCTAGTTCAGTAACCCTTAGTCCGGAATTGGCAAAAAAACGCTATATTGAACCGGCCACTATTGAGAATATTTTACAAATTTTACGGATAGAACAACCCCAATATTTATTCATCCCCGCTAGTTATGATAAATTATTAAATTCTCTTCAAAAATATGATTTAGATGTAAAAATGGTTATTATTCCAGATGAATTACCATCCAATGCAGCGGGGAGTGATAAGCAGCGTTACGGATTTAACTATGTTTATGATGGTAACTACGCATATCCACTTGGAGCAACGACAGAGCTTTTCTCGCCAATTGCATTAAACTATCAATCAACAGCGCTTCGTTATCCTGCTGATCTTGTTTCACCAACTTACCAGGAACTCAATGATCAGGCTAATGCGGCAGTATTACAAATGGAGAATCCAGGGTTATATCAGGTAATCTTTGAACAGACGAATGATAAATTTGAATTGTTAAAAGTGCAACCATTGTCATTGCCTGAAGTAGCTTTCCTTTCTAAAGCGTTACGTTTGAATTTACCTGGGATTTTCGCCCAATTATATACAAATAATTTAGATACTTTGTTAGAAACCAAAGCAGTGCCAGGCATTGTTACTTATCGGGCAACTTTTCCTTTTAAGGCCCTTCGAGTAAAAGGAGGAATTCCTGCTCGTAATCGGGTAATTGGTGCTCAAATGCAGTTCCTAGATGAATAATAATAAAAAACCTTCAGTCTTTATTTACGGAAGACTGGAGGTTCTTTTATATCGCATGGTATAAAATTTTCCCTTATTTCCCTAATTTATGCGGGGTAACGTACAAGGTTTTTTGCCCTGTGAAGGCAATAGCGAGAATTGTTAGGAATTGTAGTGAGTTAACAAATCCAGTAGTTGCAGGGAACAAAGCATTTTGTGATTTCTTAAAAATTAAGAAAATAGTTAGTAATATGAAAGTTTGGTCACGAATTGGTCACGCTTTGTTTTCCTTAGTTAAATCATCTAATGCATCCAATACTTGGTTATTAAGTTTATCTTTATATTCGTCAATTAAATAAGCATAGATATTACTGGTGGTAGCAATATTATTGTGACCTAGACGCTTTGAAATAGCGTAAATATCAATTCCATCTGCTAAGAGCAATGCTACATGGCTGTGTCTTAGACTATGGAAATGGAAATTTTTACGGTGAATATCAAGGTCAGACAATATTTTATGCAAGCAGTTATTAACGGCATCAGTTGTCGGGACGGTTCCAAACCAGCAGGTAAATACTAGGTTACTATTAGTTCTACTACGAAGTTCACTTAGTATTTGTAGTAAATCTTGGTTGACCTTAATTGTTCTATTTGAGGAAGCATTCTTTGTTGGCTTAAATTTATGATGGCGTGCGTCCCATGATTTATTGATTGTAATAGTTTGATGCATCCAATCTATATCATTCCAAGTAAGTGCCTGGATTTCACTTAGTCGCATACCAGTGTAGATAGCGGTAATAATCATATAGCGAGATGTATATAGGTGAGATCTATTAATATTTTTAGCTTCTTTCAGAAGAGCTTTTATTTCTTTGATATTAAGATACTCAACTTTTAATTTTTTATCTTTGTTACCTCCAAGAGATATTCGCTCAGTAAAATCCTTGATAATATATCCGTCAAGGATAGCAGATTTAACACAACTACGAATAATTCCGTTAGTTTTTCTAACACTTTCCGGAGAGTGATCCTTTGCATATTTGTTAATGAATCTTTGGTAGTAAGAACGAGTGATATTTCTCATTCTTACATTTTTGAATTCTTTTTTGATTCTATCATCAACATTGATATACCAATATTTAGCTGCAAAAGATAGTTGAGGCTCTTTATATTTTTCATACCAGTCATGGTAGTAAGCGGAAAACGTAATAGATGAATCAATCTTTAAACCATTGCTCAAATTAGCTTGTTCGTCAATCGCCCAAGTATTAGCAGTTGCTTTAGTAGGAAAACCATTTTTTGATTTAGAATGACGCTTCCCGACTGAATCGGTCCATCTAATTCGTGCTTGCCACTTTCCATACTTTTTGTAAAAGTTGACGTTAGACATAGTTGTCCCTCCATTATTTAATTGTTATAATGAAGAGGTTGAATTGAGACCTGTTAATCTTATTCAACCTCGGTCCATCTCCTATGCCAGTAGGGGATGGGCTTTTTTCATTTACCAGCTTTTTATGTCGTCAGGGTTTGGACAAAGAATTAATTATTATTTTTAGGAGAAAATTTCAGGTTCATAAATTCTTTTAACCTTGAAATGAAATTTTCATCAACGTCAAATAAATTATAAATACTTTTACCGTTGAATAAATTCTTATTTCCATAAGTATTAGCAATTGACTCTAACTCATCAATCATATTAGATATAAGATATTGATCATCTAAGAGTACAATGATACTAACTATAATTGAAAAAAGTCCATTACGTGGCAGTTCAATTTCATTACCTGCTTTATAAAGAAATGAAATTGAGAACTCATCTAAAAAGCGGATCTTTTGTGTATCAGTTTCACTAAGCTGCAATTTGAAAGTTCTATTACCATGAGCAGAAAGATTTCTAAACCTATAAACTTGTTCCAAACAAATTTTACAGAATTGCAATTTATCATCAGTTTTAACTAATCCTTGTGTAGACATTTTCTGGAGAAAGAAATTTACAACTTCTTTCTTTTCATTAATTGATAAAGCAGAATACCAATTTACCATTGAGCCAAAGCTAATAATCTCTGCTGCAATCCACGGTGGAAGATTGCCTTCTTCTTTAATATAGTGTTGAGCAATTTTGCTAGTTTGCTTAGCATCTTCAATTGCTTGTATAAAGTCATTTATTTTACCGCGTTGAGATTTAGATTTACTATAATTTCTTTTATCTCGCCGTTTGTAAAATTAAGTTAGAAAAATAAAAAAGCCATTTGTGATAGACTTTTGAATAACCACAAACAAAAGTAAAGGAACATCACAAATGACTTATAAACATCTTACCACACGTGAACTAACCCTCATAGCTAATTTTTGGCACCAAGGTACGAAGGCTTATCAAGCTGCTAAACTGCTTAAACGAAGCCAAGAAACTATTTACCGAGTCTATCGATTTCTTGATAGCGGTAAGACCATTGCACAGTATCTTAAGGCTTACCAACGGAATAAGCAGCGTTGTGGTCGTAAGCAGGCTCAGCTAGCCAAGGATGAGATCAGCTACATCAATGAGCAGGTTAAAGCGGGCTGGACACCTGATACGATCATTGGTCGAGCAGAACGGACAATTAGCTGTAGTATGCGGACACTTTATCGGATGTTTGCTCGTGGACAGTACAATTTTGCCGTCCAGCAATTACCGATGAAAGGCAAGCGACACCCCAATGGCTATGTCGAACGACGTGGTAAGGCGGGGCATCTCGGTCGGAGTATTTACCAGCGATACCATGATTTTCCTCACTACCAACACGAGTTTGGTCACTTTGAAGCTGATACTGTTCAAGGAAAAGCTCATCGTGGTGCGGTCATGACCTTGGTGGAACGTCAATCTAAGGTGATGATTGTGCTTAACGTTCATCGTAAAACTGATGAAGCAGTTAACTATCACTTGGATAAATGGCTTTCTAAAATACCTCGTCATTTCGTTAAGTCGATTACCTTTGATAATGGTAAGGAATTCGCGGGCTGGCGTGAGATTGCCAATAAACATGATCTTCATACTTATTTTGCGGAGGTTGGAGCGCCCAATCAACGCGGCCTGAATGAAAACAATAATGGTATCTTACGTCGTGACGGTCTCAGTAAACGATTAGACTTCCGTAATTTACCAGATGAACTAATCACCCAGCTGATGCACAAACGAAATACTATTCCACGGAAGTCACTTCACTACCGCACACCACTTGAAGTATTCCTAAGTCACGTCACAGATGAACAGCTTTCAACATTTTTCTAATTTAAATTGACATTTCGGG
>NZ_JACIVD010000053.1:0-59125 GCF_014145555.1 Limosilactobacillus albertensis | reverse complement strand
GGGATAGGATTTAGTTTTGAGAGCACAAGCTCTCGTCCGAAAGGACAAAGAGTGTGGTGATGATGGCTTGAAGGATACACCTGTACCCATGCCGAACACAGAAGTTAAGCTTCAACACACCGAAAGTAGTTGGGGGATCGCTCCCTGCGAGGATAGGACGTTGCCACGCATTATTCCGGCATAGCTCAGTTGGTAGAGCACCTGACTGTTAATCAGGTTGTCGTCAGTTCGAGTCTGACTGCCGGAGTTATTAGCTAAGAAGTATCAGTTCAAGTAACTGATACTTCTTTTTTCATTGCTTAATATTCTGAACATAATTATCAGACCGAAGTTACCCTTGCAAACAGTGGCAAGAGGCTAGACATGGTTGCATTAACTTTTATATACTAAAAATTAGTTAATGTTATCTTAGTGAATAGTAGCCGTTCGTGCTTGGGAGATTATTAATAGATAATGATGAAAGGAAGGGCTAATACAATGATAGTGGCGTTTCTTTTTGGAATGGGAATTGGTTTATTACTGGTATATTTAGGGTGGCAAATATATAAAGGAAATGCTAAATATTATCAGCTTTTGTACGGGCAAGTACTCGGGAAAAAGAATAAGGATAATTATATTTCAAAAAATCATAAACGCTTTGGTATTTTGTATATTATGTTAGGAATTATTGTTGATGCTTTAATTCTATGGTTCCAATTTAATTAGAAGAATGTAGTTTAATTTAAATTAGGTATTTTCACTAACTAATTAGCATGATATAATAGTACACGTTGATTGATTTGCCGACATAGCTCAGCTGGTAGAGCATCTCCCTCGTAAAGAGAAGGTCGGAGGTTCGACTCCTCTTGTCGGCATAATTAAACTTTACTAGAGATTAATAACCTTTGATATAATGGCATTTTTTCCATAAATATCAAAGGTTATTTTTTATGCAATTAATGACGGAGACGGGATTAGATTAAGTAAATAAAAATTAAGTTAGTGGTTAAAATGCTTGCCGCCACCACTAATTACTATTTTAAGCGTGAGGGAAGAAGCCTATTAATAATGATTTTTAGTTATATTTTGTTATACTAAACATAACTTGATTTCAAAAAGGAGTGTAGCTAAATGGAAATCACAATCAACGGTGAAAAGCATCAATTAGTTGGTAATCCGCCAGCAATAGGCGACGAATTTCCTCACTTTAAGGTTTTTGATAAGGATAACAATAAGATTAAAATGAAAGAGCTACTTGGTAAAGTTACCTTATTAAGTGTGGTTCCTGATATTAATACACCGGTATGCAGCATTCAGACTAAACACTTTAATTCAACAATGGACGAGTTTGACGAGGTTAACTTTTTAACTATTTCGACTAATACCATTACTGATCAACAAAAATGGTGTGCTGCTGAAGGCGTTAAGAAAATGCAACTAGTTTCTGATGCAGAGGAATCGTTTGGCTATGAATCAAAATTACTGATTCCAGATGAAGGAATTTTAGCGCGGTCTGTTTGGATTCTTGATAAAGAAGGTAAAGTTGTTTATCGAGAAATTGTTGATGAATTAGTTAATGAGCCGAAATATGACCAGGCAATTGCAGCATTAAAAGGGCTATTAAAAAAGTAAAAGATTAAAAAACTGGACTTCATTACATTAAAGTGTAGCGGGACAGGTTACAAGACAATTATCCGCTTTATTTAGAAGAAAATGGTAATGAGCCTTTTATCTGTTTCCGGGTAATTAATAATTTTGGTAAATAAAATTTAAAATAATTGTTTGCAATGACTTGTCGACATGATATAATATTTTATGTTGATGAGTTATTCCGGCATAGCTCAGTTGGTAGAGCACCTGACTGTTAATCAGGTTGTCGTCAGTTCGAGTCTGACTGCCGGAGTTTATAAAGATGTTAGTTGCTGACTAGCATCTTTTTTATTTTTAAAATAAATTGTCTGAAATAGGACTATATGCTATATTGAAATAGACGACAAATAAAATCATAGAGTACGAGGTGAAATTAAATGGAGAACGCTATTAGGCAGTATGAACGTGACTGGCAGTCATTTAATCGGATTTACCAACAGATGGCAGTGGCTAATGACATAACGTTTGGTGAGTTATCGATGTTGTTAGCATTAGAGAGTCACAAGTTTTATGCGACTAATCGACAACTGGTACTGGATACTGGGCTGTCTAAACAAACAATAAGTTCAATGGTACAAAAATTAACGCAGCAGGAAATGATGGTCTTAAAGACTAATCCCGTTGATAAACGTAGCCGGGTAATTACGTTGACACCTGCAGGACAAAAATGGGCGGGAAAGATTTTACAAGCGGTCCATATGATTGAAGAACGGGCATTAGAACAAGTCGGCATAGAAAAATTTAAACAATTAAATAAGATTAATGCAGAATTGATTGAAAAAATGGAAGAACAGGTGAAAAAATGAGTTACCTTTATTTAGCAATAGCAATTATTGGTGAAGTAGTCGGAACAACCCTCCTAAAAGTATCAGATGGCTTTAGCAGACTAGGGATTGGCGTTTTAAGCCTATTATTTTATGGAGTTTGTTTTATAGCTCTTTCCTTCGCCCTTAAGCAAGGAATGGGCCTTAATGTTGCCTATGCAGTTTGGTCAGGAGCAGGAATTGTCTTAACGTCGCTTATCGGAGTCCTAATTTGGCATGAAGCGATGCAGCCGGTTCATATGCTTGGCTTGGTTTTAATTATTGCTGGTGTAATTGTTGTCAACCTTTTTGGAAGTACCCATTAAAATGCGAGAATCTGTGTGAGAAAATTTCTTATTCTGGTTCTTGTTTTCTCTTATCACCCTCTTGTTATCAAAAAAATTGTATAAAATATGTAATAATAATATACTGAATTATAGTTAGACTGGTATATATTTTGGAGAACGGAGGGTTAATAATGCAATTCAAAAAGGCAATATTATTAGCGACAAGCATATTTACGCTTGGCATTTGTGTTAGTGGTTGTGGTAATGAGTCTAATGCAAACAGCAAGAGTAGCAGTTCCCAAATTTCGTCAGTAAAGAAACAAGAAGCACAGATCGTTGGCTCCTATCGTGACGATGCAGATGGCGCAGCAATTACGCTTAATTCGGATGGTACGGGAACATACGTAATGGCAAATCCTACCAAGGCAGATATTCATGACCAATTAACCTGGAAAAAAGAAAAAAACAATTACATCATTAACTTAAATGATAGTGATTATGATACGCCAATTGATGCGCAATTAAATGAAGATAACTTAAGCCTAGTGGGCAATAATGAATGGCCTAACCAGTCGTTTAAGCGAGTTCATGGTGACTTTGACATTGATAATTTCTTAAAGGAACAGCACACTAAAAATAATGGGTCAGTGACAACTAAGAGTGTCCAGCCTAAGGAGTCGTCAACCCATGCCCGGGCAGTCTTGAAAAAGTGGGCCAGTGACCATCATAAAGATACGAGCAAGATTGACGGCTTGAAAGCAACTACTGACCTGTCCGAGCCGGATGAGGGATGGGCATTTGTTGATGATAATGGAACTGAATATGCGATTGTTCGAAATGGGAAGGTTTATCCGCGTCCCGTAATTGATAATGACACTTCGTCAAATTAATTTTCTTAATTTTAAACTTAAGTAAATAAAGGATAAATCCTCATATATCCGCTTTCCTTCTCATCAAAAACTTATTATTTAATTGACGAGTTTTTGAAACACGTTTATAATAATACTATTCTGAATTTTATTGTTAGATTTTTTTAATGTTTAGAATATGTATTCAATTAACGTTTTGCTAGTTGAAAAGTGTAATTATTTGGAGGAATTTTATGAGTAAACAAAGGAATTTGGATACCTCCTTCTTCGGACAACCACGTGGATTGTCAACATTGTTCTTCACTGAAATGTGGGAACGGTTTAGTTACTACGGAATGCGGGCTATCCTTTTATTCTATATGTACTATGCTGTTACTAAGGGTGGTTTGGGAATGGACCAAGCTACCGCAGCATCAATTATGTCAATTTATGGTTCATTAGTTTACCTAGCCAGTGTTGTTGGGGGATGGCTATCCGATCGAGTATGGGGATCGCGGCGAACGGTTTTCATTGGTGGTGTTCTTATTATGTTTGGACACATTGCCTTGTCATTACCGTTTGGCGTATCAGCACTTTACGTATCAATTGCTTTGATTGTTATTGGTACCGGGTTATTAAAACCAAACGTTTCAGAAATGGTTGGGGGCTTATACAGTCCTGAAGATCGTCGACGTGACTCCGGTTTTAGTATGTTTGTTTTCGGTATTAACTTAGGGGCTGCGGTTGCTCCGTGGGCTGTGCCGTGGGCTGCTAACGGTTTTGGCTTAAACCTCTTCCATGGTGAAATGAACTTCCATGCTGGTTTCTCACTAGCTGCTATCGGTATGTTCTTTGGTTTAGTTCAATACGTTGTCGACGGCCGTAAGTATCTTTCAAAAGATAGTTTATATGCCGAGGACCCAATTGATAAAGAAAGCTTACGGCCAGTAATTATCTGGTCAGTAGTAGGAGTAGTTGCTTTGGTAATTATTCTTGGATTACTTGCTGCAATGGGTCAGTTAAATATCAATAACATTATTACATTGATTACGATTATTGCTATTGCATTGCCAATCTACTACTTTGTAATGATGTTGAATTCTAAGAAAGTTACAAAAGAAGAAAGATCACGGGTTGTTGCTTACATTCCGCTTTTCATCGCTGCTGCAATCTTCTGGGCAATTGAAGAATCTGGGTCTGTTGTTTTAGCTCTTTTCGCGGAACAACGTACGGTCTTACACATTGGCGGCTGGCACTTTGCTGCTGCTAACTTCCAGACTTTAAACCCATTATTCATCATGATCTTAACACCATTCTTCGTTGCACTTTGGGATCACTGGAAAAAGCAACCAAGTGCTCCTGGTAAGTTTGCTGCCGGGTTAGTCATTGCGGGGCTTTCCTATGTTTGGATGGCTCTTCCAGCAATGATTCACGGGACAACTGCTGGCCGGGTTAGCCCATTCTGGTTAGTTGGTTCATGGTTTATCGTTGAAATTGCCGAAATGCTGATTTCACCAATTGGTCTTTCCGTAACCACTAAGCTTGCACCAAACGCGTTTAAGTCGCAAATGATGAGTATGTGGTTCTTAGCAGATGCTGCTGGACAAGCGGTTAATGCACAGATTGTTAAGTACTACTCATCTGCTACCGAAGTTCCATACTTCTTAATCATCGGGGCAGTAAGTATCGTCTTCGGATTGATTCTTTGCTTGTTTGTTAAGAAGATCCATTCTTTAATGGACGGAGTAGAATAAATTTTATATATTTAAGAGGTTGAGAGTGAATCTTAATCTCTTTTTTTAGTAAATGAGGTAAATTATGAAAATTGCAGTGAGCAGCGACCTTCATTTAGATTTGAACCATGCGAATATTGACCGGTTTATTACCCAACAGGCGAGTTATTTAACTGAACAGAAAATTGATTATTACTTTTTTGTCGGGGATGCATTTAATGATTTTAATCAAACGAGGGCATATTTTACAGAGCTACAGTCACGATTGCCATATACTAAGAGCTACTATCTTGCCGGTAATCATGATATGTTAAAAAACATTTCATATGAGCAGTTAGAAAGCTTTCAAGATGATTTGTATTTCCATAATCGTTATGTGGATATTCCGAGAACGAATTGGCGGATTATCGGTAATAACGGTTGGTATGATTATTCATTTTCAACATATGAGGGCCGAGCGGATGAAGTAGCCCGTTGGAAACACGCGTATTGGGTTGATCGAACAATTACACAACCAATGAGTGACCAGCGCCGAATGGAAGGTGTTTTACAGGAAGTCAAAGGGGCATTGACGGAGGCACGGATAGCGCAAAAACGTGTTATCTTTATGACCCATTTTGTACCAATTAAGGCGGCTTTACCGCAGCCGATTATCGAGTCCCCGCATCGGCAGCGTATGTGGGAAATGACAATGGCAATGATGGGAAGTAAACATCTTGGCGACTTGATAGCCGAGTTTCCAGAGGTAAAGGAAGTTTTTTATGGCCATCTTCATTATGCTCAACCCCTGATTACGGTGGGAAATGTCAATTATCGCAACCAAGCAGTGGGTGTTTGGCGAAAAAGTAATGGCCAATGGAAGCGAAAAAGCCTGTTAAATCAATGGATCGAGCGATTATATATTAAGGACTTAGAACTTTTTTGAAAAAATCATAAAAAATGCTTGCAAAAGGATTGGAAATTAGTTATTATAATAAACGTTGATTGATACGAATTATTTAATCAAGCAACTTCTTGGAGGAGTAGCGAAGTCTGGTTAAACGCGACGGTCTGTAAAACCGTTCCTTCGGGTTCGGCGGTTCGAATCCACCCTCCTCCATCTTTATTATTGGGCTATAGCCAAGCGGTAAGGCAACGGTTTTTGGTACCGTCATGCGCTGGTTCGAATCCAGCTAGCCCAACTGTTATTGAAAGGCTAAGAAAAACGTTTGTTTTTCTTAGCCTTTTCTAGTCCAAAGTTTTATTAAGATATGTGGGAAAAGGGAATGATAGTCAATGCCTAAACAGGGTCACTTTGCAAAAAGTACGCAAACCAAACAACTAAATAATTTTAAGATAAAACGTGGGGTAACTGGTGGAACGATTGATGATGGACAATTAACTGATTTCCTTGTTGTTCGTTTTGCTTTAACTGCTAAGAAACGAGTTCAGCCTTCATCACGCGAGACAATTCAACGGTTTTTGATTGAAATTTGTGATGCTTTGCAAGTTAATGACGGTGACCTTAATGAAATTATTCCTAACCTATTAATAAGCCTTAATGCACGGGTCCCCTGGCAATTTTATCCCGTAATTTTAGAAGAATGGGATTTGCTTCAAAGTTTCCTAAAAAAGGAACTACCTGCTGTCCCGTTAAAGAAGCGGTTGCGAATTAGGCGGGAGATTTCAGTTCAGAAGTTAAAAGATTTAATTGCAGAATTGTTAGCAAAAAAGATTACGGCAATTACATTCATTAATCAGCCTGAAATAGCCCAAAATAAAAAGGAACAGGTAATGGCGATGATGCTGACAACGATTTACCATGATCAAACAATCGAATGGGCAAAGGTCCGTCTTTTATTGGCCCCTTTTGATTTTGAAATCGCACCTGAATTAGATAAAGAGACAAAGGAATGGCTAAGGTCATTGAAAGCAAAATAAGAACGTTGACTTTTTTTCTATTTCCTTGGTAGAATTAAATCGTTATTGCGGAGCTGCGGTGGAGTGTTTATCACCATAGCTCTTTTTTTATTTTAATTTGAAGGAGGACGAGGAAAGCAATGGCACAAAAAAATTATTCGCGTATCTACCTAGCAATTGGATCGCTTGCATTGCTGACGTTTATCGGAATTTTGAATGAAACGTCGATGAATGTTACTTATCCAGAATTATCGTCACAGTTTGACGTATCGCTTGATGTTATTCAGTGGATTACGACTGGTTATTTACTAATGGTTACAATTACAATGGGGACGACGGCCTACCTATTGCGTCAGTACCAAGCACGCTGGTTGCACTTATTTGCAGTTTCTTTTTTTATCATTGGTGATTTGATGTGTGCTTTAACTGGCAATTTTCCTATTTTATTAGCAGGAAGATTAATTCAAGCAATTGCGACTGGCTTAGCAACCCCAATCATGTTTCATTTAATTTTTACGGAAATTCCGCGCGAACGAATTGGGATGATGACCGGGATGGCAGCAATGGTGATTTCATTTGCCCCGGCTCTTGGTCCAACATATGGCGGTGTCGTTTCTGAGATGTTATCGTGGCGGATGATTTTTTGGATTTTACTCCCAATTGTCTTGATTAGTCTTATATGCGGTCAGCTGTTTATCCGCAATAAGCCCCTTGGTAATGATAAAACGTTTAGTTATGGGAGTCTAATTACCCTGGCAATTGCCCTTATTGGCATAATTAGTGCGGTGTCGTCAATTGGGAAGCAAGGGTTTGGATACCAGTTTTGGCTCTTATTATTGGTTGCAATCCTTTTCTTTGGCGCTTTTATTTATATTAATAATCATGGTAAATCGGAGTTATTTGACTTAAAGGTGTTTAAGGTTGTTCCATTAAGGCTATCGACTATCACTTATTTTAATTTGCAATTTATTAATATTGGGATTTCGTTAGTTATTCCTATCTATGTTCAATATGTTTTACATTCATCTGCGATTGTCGCGGGACTTATCTTACTTCCCGGTTCATTAATTGGTGCTTTTATTTCACCGGTAGCAGGAAGTTTAGCCGATCGCCTTGGATTTGCGACACCAGTGACTATCGGTGGAATCTTGCTAGTTATTGGGACAGGGTGCTTTAGTATTTTTCAGCGCCATTTAACACCATTGCTAATAACGCTTTTCTTTGTTGTTTTACGAATAGGTTTTAATTTTGCCTTTTCTAATACGATTTCAAATGCATCAATGCTTGTTCAGCCGCAAAATGCACCGGATGTAAATTCGATTTTCAACATGGTTCAGCAATTTGCAGGATCACTCGGTACCAGTCTTTTGGCCTCAACAATTGCCTTGTTCCAAAAGGGTAATGACGGGTCATTGCTGGGACGTACTTATGCAGGGGGACGGTTTGATTTCATCCTATTAGGTGTTTTAGCAATCATTACCTTATTAACAGTGGTTACTAATTATCGTTTGCAACAAAATAAGCAAAGTGTTTCTAAATAGGTGGTTGAATTAACCTAGTAACAATGCAATAATGTGGCATGATTAATGCTAGTTGGATAAGTTTTTAAAGAAAGCGACTATAAGATAAAATGATACATTCTATCGTTCACTTTATGGTGAGCAACCAAGTTTTCACGTTATTTATTTGTTTAGCCATTGGTTTTCTAATCGGCAACTACAAAATTGCGGGGAAATTTAATATTGGAGCAACAGTTGGAACACTAATCGTTACTTTGATTGTGGGGCAGATTGGTGCATTTCCGCGTAATGAAATGCTTGGCACAATTTTCTTCGGGGCTTTTATGTTTTCAGTGGGCTATCGGATTGGACCACAATTGTTAGTAAGTTTAAAGTTATTTGGGGTCCGGATTTTAGTTGCTAGTATCTTTTGGATGTTGGTAGCCTTTTTTGCTGGCTGGAGTTTATTTACCGCCTTTAAGATTGGTCCTGGAATTGCGGCGGGGATTATTTCGGGTTCGCTGACGCAATCAGCTACAGTTGCAAGCTCATTACAGACAATTGGATCACTGCCGGTAAGCCAAAGCGTTAAGGCAACCTATGAAGCCCAGTTACCTGTTGCGTATGCCCTAACGTATGTTTTTGGTACTTTAGGGGTAATTATTTTCTTAAGGGATCTAGCTCCTAAGATTTTAGGGATTTCAATTGCCGAGCAAGGGCCGCGAATGGCTGAACGCTACCACTTTCATGCCAAGAATCCTAACCCTACATGGCGGCGGACCTATCAAATCGCTGTTGAATCACCACTTGTCGGTAAGAGACTGGAAGAATTTAATAAGCGTTCAAACTACCGGATTATTGGGTTGGCAGCCTTCCATAATGGTAAAATGACTGACCATTTGGAATACCGGCTTCAGGCAGGAGACTTATTAACGGTTATTGGCTATGCAGTTCACTTTGACCGTCTCATGCGGGTTCCAGGATTAACAGAAGTATTAACGCCGACCAATGCTCCCCGTGAGCGTGAATTTGTATTGGGAAAATCATTTAAGCCCAGTGAGTTGGCTATTTTACGGCAACACGGGGTCTTTATCAATATCCAGGATCCGATTAGCGGGAATCAGCAGTTGATTAATCAGCTCCGTCCAGGGGATGTTATTTCCTTAACCGGTAATACTTCTCGTACCAAGTCAATTTTGAAAATGATGGGCCGGTGGAAGGCTGCTGATACAACAATGAATTATTCCTTATTTTCTTTAGGAATTGGTTGTGCTTCCCTTTTAGGGATTATCGGGATAAAATTAAACAGTATTCCTTTACAACTAGGCAATGGGACGGCCGCTTTAATCATGGGCTTAATTCTAAGTTCATGGATCGAACGCCATCGCGACCGCAAATCTATTCCAGAAACAGTAACGAGTTTTTTACAGAGTTTTGGGTTAACTCTTTTTGTTGGGACTGTTGGCCTCCAATCAGCACAAGCCTTTACGAGTGCAATTAAGTCGCTGGGCGTTGGGGTGTTGGTTATTGGTGCCATCATATCAATTATGCCGCATCTCTTAACGCTATTTTTTGGCCGATACGTGTTAAAGATGGAACCGTTGGCCTTGATTGGCGCATTGACGGGCTCGGGGACGATTGCAGCGGCGATGAATGAAATTTCGCAAAAAGCAGGACCGGAAGGAGGAGCATATTATGCTGCGGCCTTTACTCCAGCTTTTGTAGTTGGTAATATTGGAATTACGTTATTAGGGCCGATCTTTGTGGCGCTATTATCATAGGCTATCGCTAAGAAAGGGCGTGCAGATTAAAATGCAACAATTTTTTACAATTTTAGGCGGAATGGGTACGTTAGCAACGGAGAGTTATGTACGTCTGTTAGATAAGAGAACGCCGATTCACCGTGATCAGGATTATTTGAATTATTTAGTTGTTAACCATGCAACGGTTCCCGATCGAACCACCTGGATTCTCGACCATAGTCAGCCGGATCCTAATGAGGCCCTGATTGAGGATATTAAACAGCAGAGCCTTTTGAATCCTGCATTCTTCGTATTAATTTGTAATACGGCTCACTACTCCTTTGATAAGTTACAGGCAGCAACGGAAATTCCAATCTTAAATATGCTGCAAGCAACTGTTGATGAGATAAAAAAGATTAAACCAGATGCAAAAAAGGTTGGTCTCTTAGCAACGGAAGGGACATTAGCCGCTAATTTATATGACCCATATATCAAAGCTGCCGGTTATGAAGAGATTAAACCGACACCTGAAATTGCAGAGATGACGGAAGACTTAATTTACCATGATATTAAAGAAGCGGGTCATTCTGACGGTAAAAAATATCATGAGTTGGTCCGTAAAATGATTGAAGAACAAGGAGCAGATGTGGTAATTCTGGGTTGTACCGAATTGTCCTTTGCAGAAGAGATGGATCCAGAAACCGAGTATCCGGTTGCCGATTCACAGTCAATCATTGTCGATCGCTCACTTGAACGGGCATTAAAATTACGCCAAAAGTAACATTAAATATTAACGATTAAAATTAGGAACCAGAGAAAATGACTTCTCAATGGTTCCTAATTTTTGTTAATCCAATGAAAGTATTTCAGTAAATTGGTCTAGGCTGTTAGAATGATGTAAAATATATAGCATACGCAATGTTTAACAAACAATGGCGTAAGGAGGAAAGAGAAATGAGTTCACCTGTCTATATTCAAATTCATAATCAATTAAGAAAAAATATTGAAGATGGCAAGTGGAAAGTTGGTGAGAAAATTCCGGCTGAACGTGAGCTTGCTAATGACTTTAGCGTCAGTCGGATGACCTTGCGGCAAGCAATTCAGGCATTAGTTGACGAGGGGATTCTTGAACGCCGTGTTGGTTCAGGAACATTTGTTGCTAACCGGAAAGTTCAGGAAAAAATGTCAGGGGTGACAAGTTTTACTGAATTGATGGATGCCATGGGCAAAAAAGCAGCTAGCAAGACGATTTCCTATCACTTAACCATTCCATCACAAACAGAAGTGGAGAAGCTGAAATTAGGGCCTGACGAGCAGGTTCTGCGAATGGAACGAGTACGCTATGGTAATGAGGTACCGATTTGTTATGAAATTGCAACCGTACCAGCCAGCCTTGTCCAACAGTTTAGCAAAGAAGAAATTACCACATCTTTTTATCGGACCTTAGAAGAAAAAGCGAACCTTTATCCGGGACATGCTATTCAGCATATTTCAGCAACAAAGGCAACTGAAAAAATTGCTAGTTACTTACAGATCAAACGAGGAGATGCCCTTTTGCGGATGACTCAATTGTCATATCTCCAAGACGGACGACCATTTGAGTATGTTCACACTCAATATGTTGGCTCGCGGTTTGAGTTTGTTTTTGAAAAGTAAATTTTAAGGTTTATTAATAATCCGTGTTACAATACTGATTAACAATACTACTTTTGAGAGGAACTATACTAATGAAATTTGATTATCCGGACGATAGCCTTACCCTCCATACCGATGCATATGAATTAAGTATGATGCAGACTTACTGGAAAAAGGGGATGGGGAACCGTCGTGCTGTTTTTGAAGCCTTTTTTCGTAAAATGCCATTTAATAATGGGTATGCTGTTTTTGCCGGCTTAGATCACATTATTCGTTATGTAAAGCAATTGCGTTTTACTGATAGCGATATTGAATACTTGAAATCCACCAATCAATTTGATGATGACTTCTTAGAATATTTACGTGATTTTAAATTTACTGGTTCAATCAATAGCTTTGAAGAAGGAGACCTTGTATTTAATCATGAGCCTATTATTCAAGTTGATGCACCAATCATCGAAGGACAGTTAATAGAAACTGCTATTTTAAATATTCTTAATTATCAAATTATGGTGGCAACAAAGGCTTCACGGATTAAGTCCATCGTTGGCAACCAAATCGTAATGGAGTTTGGTTCACGTCGAGCACAAGAGCTGGATGCAGCTTTATGGGGAACGCGGGCAGCCTACATTGGCGGCTTTGATGCAACTAGCAATGTTCGTGCGGGTAAGTTGTTTGGCATTCCTATTTCGGGAACGCATGCCCATGCCCTAGTGCAGGTATATATGAATGACTATGATGCTTTTAAAGCATATGCGGAGACGCACCATAACTGTGTCTTCCTTGTTGACACTTTTGACACTTTGAAGAGCGGGGTTCCTAATGCCATTAAGGTTGCAAAGGAATTTGGTGATAAGATTAACTTTATTGGTGTCCGCATTGATAGTGGCGATATGGCCTACTTGTCCAAGAAGGTCCGTAAAATGCTTGATGATGCCGGATTCCCTGATGCTAAGATTATTGCATCCAATGGTTTAGACGAAAAAACAATCCAGAATCTCCAAATGCAAGGAGCTAAGATTGATACTTGGGGAATTGGTACTAAGTTAATTACTGCTTATGATCAACCCACTTTAGGGGCAGTATATAAACTGGTTGCTATTGAAGATGAAAATGGTAACCTTGTTGACACTATTAAGCTCTCTAATAATGTTGGAAAAATGTCAACTCCTGGTAAAAAGCAGGTATGGCGGATTAATGACCGTGCTGACCGAAAGAGCGAAGGGGATTACATTACTTTAGTAGATGAAGATCCGCGTAAGGAAAAATCACTTAATATGTTTAATCCGAACTTCCCTCTTCAGCAAAAAGATGTTGAAGACTTTACCGCGCGTCCAATGTTAAAACCTATTTGGCAAGACGGTAAGTTTGTTTATGATGAACCAACACTAGAAGAAAGCCGCCAACACCGCTTTGAGAGTTTGAATGCGTTGTGGGATGAATACAAGCGGGACTTAAATCCGGAAGTATATCCAGTGGACTTATCGCAGAAATGTTATGACAATAAATTAAAACTAATCCATCAAGTTCACGAATATGTTAAATCATTGAATAAATAGAGGTAAGAAACAGTGCGAAAGTGTCAAGAAGAAATAATTAACGCATTGGGAGTTAATGCGCAAATTGATCCTGAAGCTGAGATTGACAAGCGGGTTCAATTCTTATGTGATTTTCTCCAAACTACTAACATGAAGACGTTGGTATTGGGAATTTCTGGGGGACAGGATTCAACATTAGCTGGACGCCTTTCTCAATTGGCAGTGGAAAAATTACGTAAAGAGACCGGAAATGCTGACTACCAATTTATTGCAGTCCGTCTTCCTTACGGTGAACAGGCTGATGAGTCAGATGCGATGTCCGCAATTAATGATTTTATTAAGCCCGATAAAATGATGCGTGTTAATATTAAAGCCGCCACTGATGCAATGGTTAACTCATTAACTGCGGCTGGCGCGGTAATTAGTGATTTTAATAAGGGCAATATCAAGGCTCGTGAACGGATGATTGTCCAATACGCAATCGCTGGTCAAAATGGCGGCGCAGTTGTGGGAACCGATCATGCAGCAGAAGCGGTAACTGGTTTCTATACTAAATTTGGTGATGGCGGTGCGGATATAACGCCGCTTGCCGGACTGGATAAGCGTCAAGGGAAGGCTCTTTTAAAATCCTTAAATGCACCGGCTAAGCTTTATGACAAGACACCGACAGCAGATCTTGAGGAAGATAAGCCAATGCGGCCAGATGAAGAAGCACTTGGTGTCCGCTATGAAGAAATTGATGACTTTTTAGAAGGACGTGCGGTTTCAACAGAAGCAGCAGAAAAGATTGAAAGCTGGTATCGTCGAACACAGCATAAACGTCATTTACCAATTGCTCCTTATGATACATGGTGGAAATAATAAGAATTAATTAACATGAGGAGGCTGGGACGCAACTCAGTCTCCTCAATTTTTAGGAGGATGAAAATGGAAGAGGAAACACTTCAACTTGTTAGCAAACAATTACCTGATATTCGCCCGCAACAAATTAAAGCAGCCCTCGGATTAATGGACGAAGGAAATACTATTCCTTTTATTGCCCGCTACCGTAAAGAAATGACGGGAACGCTTGATGAAGTTCAACTACAGGCTATTCGGGATGAATATCACCGTGTAACTACATTACGCGAACGTCAAGCAACGGTCATCAATAAAATTAAAGAGCTTGGCAAACTAACTCCTGCTCTGGAAAAACAAATTAATAATGCAACTGAATTACAAGAAGTAGAGGACCTTTATTTGCCATATAAGCAAAAGCGGCAAACGAAGGCTCAGCAAGCACGACAACATGGACTTGCACCGTTAGCAAATTGGTTGTTATCGTATCCAGACGATGATTTAACAACTAAGGCCCAAGAATTTATCAATGAGGATGTACCAGATGCTGAGAGTGCATTAGCGGGGGCGCATGAGATCCTTGCAGAAGCGATTAGCGAAATGGCAACAGTTCGGGGATGGTTACGAAATTATACAGCCCAGCATGGTCAATTAGAAACCAGCGTAAAGCGCGACGGGGAAGAAAAGGATGAACTAGGAACCTATAAGCAATACTATGAATTTTCAAGTTCAGTGCAAAAGTTAAATTCATACCAGATTCTTGCTTTTAATCGTGGTGAAAAAGAGGGAATCCTCAATGTAAAAATAACAGTTGATGAGGCACCAATAATGAATTACCTTCATTTCCGCCTTATAAGGACGCAAAAGCAAAATGATGCTACTGAATTTATTGAAGAAGCCTACCAGGATGCCTATAAGCGGTTCTTAGGCCCAGCAATCGAACGTGAATTACGGCGGCAATTAACAGAAGGTGCAGATGAACAAGCAATAAAGGTCTTTGGTGAAAACCTTTACCATTTATTGATGCAAGCGCCAATTAAGGGGAAAGTTGTGTTAGGATTTGACCCTGCCTACCGTACTGGTTGTAAGTTAGCCGTCCTTGATGAAAATGGCAAGTTTTTAACTAAAGCCGTTATTTACCCGCACAAACCAGCTCCAGAAAAACAACGGGCAGCTGCAGAGGGTGAATTTATTGACTTACTAGAAAAGTACCATGTTGAAATGATCGCCATTGGTAACGGAACGGCCAGTCGTGAGTCAGAACAATTTGTAGCTGAAGCGCTAAAAAAGATTGAGCGTCCAATCTATTACGTAATTGTGAATGAAGCAGGGGCCTCTGTCTATTCGGCAAGTAAGGAAGCACGGGATGAATTTCCGGACCTTCATGTTGAACAGCGGAGTGCAATTAGCATCGGCCGACGACTACAGGATCCGTTAGCAGAATTGGTAAAAATTGACCCACAAGCGGTAGGGGTTGGCCAGTATCAACATGATTTACCGAAGAAAGAATTAAGCGGCGAATTAGAGACAATTGTTGAACGAGCTGTAAACCGTGTCGGAGTTAACCTCAATACTGCTAGTTACCAACTATTAACGCGAATCTCGGGACTAAATAAGACAATTGCCAAAAATATCGTTACTTACCGGGACGAAAATGGCCGCTATACTAACCGTACGCAATTAAAGCAGGTTCCTCGTTTAGGACCTAAAGCTTACCAGCAATCGGTTGGCTTCTTACGGATTATCGACGGTGAAAACCCATTAGATAATACCGATGTCCATCCGGAAAGTTACCAAGTTGCGCAGAAAATCATGGAGGCAGCAGGAATTGATATCAATGATCTGGGAACACCCGCTGCTGAAAAGAAGTTAAAAGCACTTGATATTAATCAATTTACTGATGACCAAGTAGGGACAGAAACGGTTAATGATATTATTTCATCTTTGCAAAAGCCGGGGCGTGACCTCCGTGACTCGATGCCGGCACCATTATTGCGTCATGATGTAATGACAATTGAAGACCTTCAACCAGGAATGAAACTTCAAGGAACGGTCCGTAATGTTGTCGATTTTGGTGCCTTTGTTGATATTGGTGTTAAGCATGATGGATTAGTTCATGTTTCAAAGATGAGTAAGCAATTTATTCGTGATCCACGGGCAATTGTCGCAGTTGGTGATATTGTGGACGTGTGGATTGATGATGTAGATTTGAAACGCCAGCGAATTCAATTAACCATGATTGAACCGGAGACGGTCGCAAATGACTAATGCGGAATTACAACGCTTGACCGAACAATGGTCGCAAAAATACTTTGGGCGCGATTTTGTGCACAAGGTATTTTTTAATAAGCGCTTGAAAACAACAGGTGGGCGTTATCATTTAAGTGACCACCATATTGATATTAATCCGTTAATGTACACTGAATTTGACCTCAATAATCTTCGGCAAGTCGTCCTTCATGAATTATGTCATTACCATTTACATTTGCTCGGAATGGATTATCATCATCGAAGCCAGGCGTTTAAGACGCTGTTAGCGCAAGTCGGCGGATCACGATATGCACCGCCTACCAGCAAAGCAAAACGTAATGTTAAGCGAAAATGGCATTATATTTGTACAGGTTGCGGCGTTGAAATAGCGCGACAACGGCGTTTTAACACCCACCGTTATGTTTGCCGACGGTGTGGACACCATTTTATTTTAAAAAATTAAAAAAAGTTGTTGCCAACGAATAGGTATCTTGCTATAATAATATTCGTTGGTTGATATGCGGCCGTGGCGGAACTGGCAGACGCGTAAGATTAAGGATCTTATGGTCGATTATGACCGTGGAGGTTCAAGTCCTCTCGGCCGCACTATAAAAAAGCTCTGAGTATGTATACTCGGAGCTTTTTTATTTTAAATTTTTATTAATAAACTTTACTTAAATTTTACTTCTTAGCTTGCTATCTCGTTAATGAAAGCGCTATACTTTAGATGTTGTAGTTAGTAACGAGGAGGGACTTATCGATGGATGCAAATATCAAATGGCTTGATGATCCGGAAACGTTTCGGGTTAATCAACTAGCAGCACATAGTGACCACTATTACTATGGTGATTATGATGAATGGCGTCGTGATGATAGCAGGTTTGTGCAGAGTTTAGATGGAAAATGGCAATTTAAGTTCGCTAAAAATCCTCGTGAGCGGGTAAGTGAATTTTATGCCAAGGATTATGACAGTAGCAGCTTTGATACGATTGAAGTACCAAGCGAAATTGAATTAAATAACTATGCCCAGAACAACTATATTAATACCTTAATCCCATGGGAAGGGAAAATCTATCGGCGACCTGCATATGCTCTTAGTCCCGATGATTCTCAAGAAGGATCTTTTAGCGATGGTGATGATAATACCGTCGGCGCGTACTTGAAACGGTTTGATCTTGACCCTGCCTTGCGTGGTAAACAAATCCGGATTCGTTTTGATGGTGTAGAGCGGGCAATTTACTTATGGCTTAATGGGCACTTTATTGGCTACGCTGAGGATAGCTTTACCCCGTCCGAATTTGATTTGACCCCTTATATTCAGGATGAAGCTAATGTTTTAGCAGTAGAAGTTTTCAAGCATAGTACTGCCTCGTGGATTGAGGACCAAGATATGTTCCGCTTTTCGGGGATCTTCCGAAGTGTGAACTTATTAGCTCAGCCCCTTGTTCATGTTGAAGATCTTAATATTCGGCCAACTGTTACTGATAATTATCAGGATGGTATTTTTAACGTTGACCTCCAGCTCCAAGGTGAGAAAACGGGCAATGTTAATATTCGGGTAGTTGATAGTGATGGAAATATCCTCGTTAATGAAACCCATCCTGTTGCCCCAACGGTAAAGGTTCAGGACCAGTTTTTGGAGAATATCCACTTGTGGGATAACCATGATCCGTACCTTTATCAACTATTAGTAGAAATTCGCGATGATGAAGGAAAGTTACTTGAACTTGTTCCGTATCGTTTTGGTTTTCGACGGATTGAAGTTAATCAAGATCATGTCGTGCTATTAAACGGAAAGCGGCTAATTATTAATGGTGTAAACCGCCATGAGTGGAACGCTAAACGTGGTCGGGCGATTACGATGGATGATATGACGAGCGATATTAAGACATTTAAGGAAAATAATATTAACGCCGTGCGAACATGTCACTATCCTGATCAGATTCCTTGGTATTACCTTTGTGATGATAATGGAATTTACATGATGGCTGAAAACAACTTGGAATCTCATGCTACTTGGCAAAAGATGGGTGCAATTGAGCCATCATACAATGTTCCTGGTTCAGTTCCGCAATGGCGTGAAGTAGTAGTTGATCGGGCACGGACTAACTATGAAACATTCAAGAATCACCCATCGATTTTATTCTGGTCACTGGGTAATGAATCATACGCTGGCGATAATGTTGTCAAAATGAACGAATTCTATAAGGAACATGATGATAGCCGCCTTGTCCACTATGAAGGTGTTTGTCATACTCCTGAATATCGTGAGCGGATTTCGGATGTTGAAAGTTGGATGTACTTGCCGCCTAAAGAGGTTGAAGAATACCTGAAGAATAATCCTGATAAGCCATTTATGGAATGTGAATATATGCATGACATGGGCAATTCTGATGGTGGAATGGGTTCATATATTGCATTGCTTGACAAATATCCACAATACTTTGGCGGCTTTATTTGGGACTTCATTGACCAGGCACTCCTTGTTAAGGATCCCGTAAGTGGTCAAGAAGTAATGCGTTATGGTGGTGATTTTGATGATCGTCACTCAGATTACGAGTTCTCAGGAGATGGCTTAATGTTTGCTGATCGGACACCAAAGCCAGCAATGCAGGAGGTAAGATATTACTATGGCTTACACAAATAAATTACGCGTGATATATGGTGATGGCACATTAGGACTTAGCAGTGAAGATTTTCATTACATTTTCAGTTATGAACGTGGCGGACTTGAATCGCTTAAGCTAAATGGTAAAGAGTGGCTATATCGTGAACCAATGCCGACATTTTGGCGCGCAACAACTGATAATGACCGCGGAAACGGCTTTAACATTCGGTCTGCGCAATGGCTTGCTGCTGATGCATTTCATAAGTGTGTTGGAATTAAGCTGACTGTTGACGGCCAGGAATTTGATGAATTACCGATTGCCCCGATAACCAATGAATTTAGCGATTCGGTATTTGCTACGAATGTTAAGATTGAGTATACGTTTGAAACATTGACTGTTCCATCAACGACGACAAGTGTGGCCTATGAAGTGATGGCAAACGGTGAAATCAAGGTAACCATGCATTATCAAGGGCATAAAGACTTACCGGGGTTACCCGTAGTAGGAATGCGTTTTGTTATGCCAACGGTGGCGACTGGTTTTGATTATCAAGGACTGTCTGGCGAAACTTACCCTGACCGAATGGCTGGAGCAAAAAAAGGAGTCTTCCATGTCGATGGGCTACCGGTAACTAAATATTTAGTACCGCAGGAAAATGGAATGCATATGGAAACGAATAATTTAACAATTACGCGGAATACGACGCAAAATAACGCGGATCATTCAAATGAACCGTTTAGCTTAAAGATTAAGCAAACTGATCGTCCATTTGCTTTCAGTTGTCTTCCATATACAGCTGAGGAATTGGAAAATGCTACTCATATTGAGGAACTACCGCTTGCACGACGGACAGTCTTGGTTATCGCCGGTGCTGTTCGTGGTGTCGGGGGAATTGATAGCTGGGGTGCTGATGTTGAGGAACAATACCATATTCCAGCAGATCAGGATATTGAATTTTCATTTGTGTTGAATGCAAAGTAAAGATATAAAAAAGTGTAACTGAAAGGATTCTTTCTCTCAGCTACACTTTTTTAATTAAACTCTCTTGTCATAATCCGGCCAAAATATTTCTTGAAGTGCGTACAGAAATAATAGAAACCATAGATAGTAAGAATGCTAAGCCCAAGCAGTGAAATTGCCAATAAAGCAGTAAACCAGCCTGGTTGCTTAAAGTAGAGGGTCGCGGTATTTTTCCCTTTCCGTTGATGGATATAGGGTGCACCAACTGATGAGCGTTGATAGTGTTTTAAACGTTGACCATTAACCGTTAAAAAGGATTCCTTGTAGGTAATAATTGGCAAACGAACCTTACCAGTCTTGTCAGCATTCCAGGTTAATTGAAGCCCGCCATGCGGTAAAACTGTATGGTTGTATTTATGCGCCTCATTAATAATTTGTCCCTCGTAAGCATAGGAACGCACATATTTCTGATTCATATATTTCTTTGGAATGGGGAGATAATCCGGACTTCGCTTTTCAACCATCGTCAGTAGTTGTCCAGGATAAAGGTCGTGAACCGAATGACGGAGGGCGGCCTTATCTTCACTTACCCGGGTGATTGCGCTGAAACTATTGAGAACAATTTCCGAATCGTAACGGGCTGCGCGTTTATAAACATCGATTGTTGTCGGTGTGAAGACTAGAAAAACCATTAATAATAGGATTCCAGTAGTTAGTTGATTGCTAAGGCCAATTTTGTGCGCCTTTTTTCCAAGGGTCGTTGCACTGATTCCGACACCAGCAAGCAACAGCGGGTATGCAATAATGGTCAAACGATTAGGGAATTGCAAAGTGTGACCTAATGCAGGGACTATATTTTGAAGGGCATTCCAAGGGATGAGGGATGAACTTAAAATAAGAATAAGACTACCTAGAATGGTTAGGACAGTGTTAGTAAGTGACTTTTTGAATGTGGCTAAAACATAAATCAGTTGTAGGCTGAATAAGATCCACATTGCGTAAATTAGGTAATCACGAGTACTACTGAACATCGATGGGCGTAGGACGTTATCTGCTAAGCTAAAGTCTGCCGGATGTGCGATATTATTATGCAGGTTAAGCATTAGTAACGCGCCCCAAACGTTAGCCGTTAGTATAATGGTTCCTCCGACGGCTTTTAAGGTTTCCCGCCACATCTTTTTTCGGTCAATAGTTAGGATTAACCCGATAATAAAAAATGGTATTAGGGTAATAACAAAGAATAACGAACTGAGCATATGAATTTGAATGATGACCGTCATCAGCGTCGTTAATTGGAGCCAATTAACGGGGCGTTGATGGTCTTGAATCATCCGTATTCCGCAAATTACCATATACGGTGCAAGGGCAGCTCCCCATGCATTCATATTTTGCGCCAGTTCCCACCGTGGCAGCCAGCCGATATTCATATAAATCAAGGCGCAAAGAACGGCAATGGTATGATTACTACGAACACGAATCCCAAGTTGGTACATTCCGATTCCGCCAAGGATATATACGATAAAGGTTGTGACAATTTGATATTGGTACCAGGTTCCGACAATCCCGAGAATAGCTCCGTTTAAGTAGGCAAAAAGGGGACCATAAACAGCATTGATAATCCGCCCGCTTTGTTGAAAACAGTAATTACTTTGGAAATAACTGAAATTGAATTGCTGAATTTGTTTTGCTGCATCATAAAAGCGATTGAAATGAAAAATGGAATCGGTTCCTAAAATGACACCATGAGATACAAACTGAGGAAACATAATCAAGTATGCCATTGCAACGATAGCACAATATGGCAGCCCCCAATTGATTAGATTAACAATTTTAGATTTCATGTATTGAGTATTAAAGCTTATCCGCCTAAGCTTTATAATTCCTTTCATCTGATACTTACTTTAATAATTATACGGCAGAAAACAGAAAGGGGAAACAATCGTCTTACTAGGGAAAGTATTTCGCTCTGTTTAATTGTTAAGCACCATTAAAATGCGCTATTATAAGATAGTGGCAAAGGGGAGTGAAAAAATGGCAGAATTAGTAATTGTGCGTCATGGGCAAAGTCAAGCCAACCGTGATAATATTTTTACCGGCTGGACTGATGTTCCGTTGACCCCTAAAGGAATTGAACAAGGTGAATTAGTAGGTAAGGAATTACAAAAACTAAATATTCAATTTAGTGATGCCCATACTTCATATATGCAACGGGCGATTATGACAACTAATATTATCTTAGAAGAAATTAATCAATTGTACATTCCAATCCATAAAACCTGGCGATTGAATGAACGACATTACGGCGCTTTAAGTGGACGAAACAAGGCTGAAGTGAAAAAAGAAATTGGTGCCGAACAGCTTCATAAATGGCGCCGCGGATTTAAAGATTTGCCGCCTCAATTAAAAGAACGGCAGCATGATCGACGGTATGACCGTTTAGGAGTAAAAATTCCGCTTAGTGAGAGCCTAGAAATGACCTTGCAACGGCTTTTACCATACTGGGAAGATAGTATTGCACCGCGATTGATTGATGGTCATAATCAATTGATTGTTGCTCACGGAAGTTCTTTGCGGGCATTGATTAAATACTTAGATGGCATTTCAGATGATAATATTGACAAAGTGGAAGTTCCGAATGGTAAGCCGATTTTATATCGTTTTGATGACCGCCTTAATGTCGTTAAAAAGACTTTTATAACAATGGATGGTGAAATTAATGACAGTACACGAATTAGCAAATAATCCAACTTTAAGCGGACAAGTACGTTTGATCGAAAATGTGGTTTACGGTGCGATGGATGGTGAAGCATTGCATTTGTCAATTTTGACACCATGGACGCAGCGTTTTCCCAAGCAATATCAGACGGAACCACGCCCATTAATTGTATTTGTTCAGGGAAGCTCTTGGCGAACACCAACGTTGGGAGAAGAAATTCCTCAGCTAGTCCAGTTCGTTAAAGCAGGATATATTGTAGCAACTGTTCAGCACCGTAGTTCAATTGAAGGACATCCATTCCCTGCATTTTTACAAGATGTTAAAACTGCGATCCGGTTCTTACGGACAAATGCAAAGAAATATGCTATTGATCCGCAAAAAGTTGCAATCTGGGGGACATCATCTGGTGCTAATGCAGCAATGTTAGTTGGCTTAAGTGGTGATGATCCTCGCTACAAGGTGGACCTTTATCAAGACCAGTCTGATGCGGTCGATGCAGTCGTTAGCTGTTTTGCACCAATGGATGTTGAAAAGACGTTTGAATATGATTCAAATGTTCCCGGAAATAAATTATTACAGTATTGCCTATTGGGTTCAGATGTATCAAAATGGTCAGAAATTGAGAAACAAATGAGCCCGCTTTACCAGGTAAAGGATGGTCAAAATTATCCGCCATTCCTCTTGTTCCATGGAGATGCAGACAAGGTTGTCCCCTATGAACAAATGGAAGAAATGTATATGCGTTTGCAGGATAATGGAAATTCGGTTGAGGCTTATCGGGTTAAGGGTGCTAACCATGAACGCGACTTCTGGAGTCCAACCATTTATAATACCGTTCAAAAATTTCTTGATGATCAATTTAAATAATTCTATTGACAACTTATTTTTTATAAGTTATGATCTTGATATACTAAGTTAGGAGGAACACGTCATGTTTAACAATCAATACGTTAACGCTACTGTTTGTTGTTGTGGATAGCGTCTTATGCGACCCACTGTTTGGCGTGCTTACTTTTAGTTGAGTAACTGCTAACATAATCGGGAATAAAATGCATAAGGCGCAAATTCAAGTAAGTATTTCTTGAGTTTGTGCCTTTTTTGTATTCAAAAGGAGATAGATATTATGAAATTCAATACACAGTTAATTCATGGTGGTAATAGCGAAGATCCAACAACTGGTGCTGTTTCAACCCCAATTTATCGCTCATCGACGTTTCATCAGCATGTATTAGGCGGCGAACCTAAATGGGAATATTCTCGTACTGGTAACCCAACGCGGGCATCACTTGAAAAGTTAATCGCTGAATTAGAACATGGAACAGCCGGTTTTGCATTTGCATCTGGCTCAGCCGCTATTCACGCTACTTTCTCTTTGTTTTCACAAGGCGACCACTTTGTAGTTGGCAGTGATGTTTACGGGGGAACCTTCCGATTGATCAATAAGGTATTAAAACGGTTTGGCCTTGAATTCACAGTCGTTGACATGCAAGACCTTGAAGCGGTAGAAAATGCAATTCAGGATAATACTGTTGCCATTTACTTTGAGACACCGACTAACCCGCTCTTACAAATTGCTGATATTAAAGAAATTGCTAATATCGCAAAGAAGCATGGTGTAAAGACAATTGTTGATAATACGTTTGCGACACCTTATAATCAACAGCCTTTAAGCTTAGGGGCAGATATTGTTGTTCACTCTGCTACCAAGTATTTGGGCGGACATAGCGATGTTGTTGCCGGTTTAGCAGTTACTAATGATAATGAGATTGCAGAACAGTTAGCATTCCTGCAAAATTCGATTGGGAGCACGCTCGGTCCTGATGATAGCTGGCTGTTACAACGGGGAATGAAAACTCTTGGTGCGCGGATGCGGGTTCATCAAGAAAATGCGACGGCGGTTATTGATTTCCTTCAAAATGACGAGCATATCGGTAAAATTTATTACCCAGGACTAAAGAATTTCCCAGGTCATGATGTTGCAGTTAAGCAGATGCGGAACTTTGGGGCGATGATCTCCTTTGAACTAAAGGACGGATTAGATGCTAAGAAATTTGTTGAAAGCTTGCAATTAATTGACCTTGCGGAAAGTTTAGGCGGAATTGAAAGTTTGATTGAAGTGCCGGCAGTAATGACCCATGGATCTATTCCCCGGGAAATAAGATTACAAAATGGCATTAAAGATGAACTGATTCGTCTTTCGGTTGGGATTGAAGATTCAGAAGACATTATCGCTGACTTACAGCAAGCACTTAAGAAATTAGACTAATTACAAAAGAAGGGGAATAGTGACTTATGTGGGAAATTATCAAGACATCCTTACCACAACTATTAGCGGCGGGATTTAAATATACGATTCCGTTGGCGATAATTTCATTTTTCTTTGGCATAATCATTGCACTAGTAACAGCATTGACTCGTCTTTCGCGCCAGCGGGGGCCATTCATGATTCTTAAGTGGATTGCGAGCTTTTATGTATGGCTCTTTCGGTCCACGCCACTGTTAGTTCAACTGTTTATTGTCTTTTTCGGGCTTCCTTATTTAAGAATAAAAGGCATCTTACCGCATGGGATTAAACTAGAGCCGTTTACAGCCGGCATTATTACATTTTCTCTTAATACCGGGGCCTATGCTTCAGAGACAATTCGCGCGGCAATCAGTTCAGTACCAAGAGGGCAGTGGGAAGCAGGAGCAGCAATTGGAATGACTCGGTTGCAGATTCTATGGCGAATTATCCTTCCCCAAGCTTTAAGAGTAGCTTTACCGCCATTATCGAATAGTTTCATTAGTTTGGTAAAGGATACGTCGCTAGCTGCTTCGATTACAATTATGGAGATGTTTGCGGTCAGCCAGCAGATTGCGGCGGAAAATTATCAGCCGTTGCTTATGTACACCTTAGTAGCGATGGTTTATGCTGTTTTTACAACGGTCCTATCTTATCTTCAAGGCTACCTGGAAAGAGTTGTTGACCGTCAAGTAAACGCAAATAATAGGTGAGAAAAATGAAATTAACAAATATTAATAAGCGCTTTGGTAATAAAAATGTCTTGAAAAATACCACATTAGAATTCCCAGCTGGTAAGACAACGGTAATGGTTGGACCATCTGGATCCGGGAAGTCAACTATTCTCCGTTCCCTGAACTTGTTAGTAATGCCAGAAAGCGGGCAATACGATTTTGATGAACACCATCTTGATTTTAGTCAAAAGATAAGCAATAAAGACAAGTTAGCAATTCGGCAAGAAACGGGAATGGTCTTTCAAGACTATAATCTCTTTCCGAATAAGACGGTTCTTGGCAATATCATTGAAGGGCCAACGCAAGTTTTGAAACAATCAAAAAAAGAAGCAATTGCGAATGCACATAATCTACTTACTAAAGTGGGCTTAGCAGATTATGGCGATGCCTATCCCAACGAATTATCCGGTGGTCAGGCGCAACGAGTGGCGATTGCACGTGCCTTAGCGATGTCACCAAAATATATCTTGCTTGATGAGCCAACATCTGCCCTTGATCCAGAACTGGAACTCAGCGTTTTGCGTGTTCTCCTGCAGTTAGCAGCAGAAAAGCAGTCGATGGTAATTGTGACACATAACATGGTTTTCGCTAAACATGTTGCTGATAAGATTATTTTTGTAGAAAACGGCGAAATATTATATGACGGTACCCCAGACGAGTTTTTCGCTCCAGATAATCCTAATGAACGGATTAAAAACTTTATCGCTTCGATGACAATGGAAAATTTAAAATAAAGGAAGTTTAGAATGATGAAATTTTGGAAGAAAGCACTATTAACAGTTGCAGCATTAACACTAGGAACATCAGCTGGGATTAGCAGTATTCATGCGGCATCTTCGGCAGTAAATTCAGAGTTAAAGAATAAGGGTGAATTGACAATCGGTCTTGAGGGAACATATTCACCATATTCATACCGTAAAAATAATAAGTTAACTGGTTTTGAGGTTGACCTAGGGAAGGCAGTTGCTAAAAAAATGGGGTTAAAAGCAAAGTTCGTTCCAACTAAATGGGATTCGTTAGTTGCGGGGTTAGGATCTGGAAAATATGATGTGGTCATGAACAACATTACCCAAACCCCAGAACGTGCTAAACAATACAATTTCTCAACTCCGTATATTAAGTCTCGTTTTGCCTTGATCGTTCCAGCTGATAGTAAGATTAAGAGTTTGAAAGACATTAAGGGCAAGAAGGTAGTTGCGGGAACCGGTACAAATAATGCCGACATTGCTAAGAAGTTTGGTGCAAAAATTGTCCCTAATGGTGATTTTGCCAGCGCCGTGGGAATGATAAAGCAAGGCCGGGCAGATGCGGAAATTAACTCCCGTGAAGCATGGTATGCTTACAGCAAGAAGAATAGTACTAAGGGCCTTAAGATGATTGATGTTTCTAGTGAACAAAAGCCAGCCAAGATTTCAGCATTATTCAATAAGAAAGACACTGCTATCCAGTCCTCATACAATAAGGCACTTAAAGAACTTCAACAAGATGGGACTGTTAAGAAGTTATCCGAAAAGTACTTTGGTGCAGATATTACAGAATAAAAATAGTTTTGCAGTTCATTCGTTAGAGTTAGGCAAAATTTTTAAAAGCGTCCAAGCATTCAGTAATTTTGAATGTTTGGACGCTTTGTTCCATTGTTAATGATGGCGGCGAATTGCCTGACGAATGAGCGGATGATGGATTGCTAAGAAAATATCATATGTGAAACTTGTTGCTACGTTTAATACCCACACAAACCATTCATTTTTAATGTTAAGGTAAGCAATTGCGAATAAATCACGGATTATTTCGGTAAATAGTTCATCGATAATATCATGATGGTTAAGGGTTGGGTGATAGTGTGCGCTAAAAAGAATAATGAGGATAAAGACAATTATCCAACCGATCAGGTAAGACCAGTTTCGTTTAACAAGCACTATTGGCCGTTGATATTTGTCAACCTGTCCTGTTGTTTTAATCCGGATTCCACTAAGCTGAAAGAGACCGATTAAGACACCGAGGATTAATAACATTATTGATGCCATAATTTTGCCCAGTGAGCTGTCTTCTTTTAAAGTGATAACCATCATTAGTAATGAATAAGCTGGAATAAGAACCATTTCAAAACGGGTAACTTTTTCGTACTCAAATGTTCCGTGAATAAATTTATAAAGTAACAAAAGTAAAAGAATGGCAATCCCCATTACCCAAACTTCCTTTCTATTTGTTGACCGATAGGAGTACTTTTGATTTTGCAAAGGGGTAAATAATATTGAGATAAAAAGAAGCTGGAGAAAATAAAGATTTCCCCAGCTTCCGCATCTGTTTGTCAAATGTTAGATTATGCTAATGTTCCCATTGGATCCCATGGCTTTAGAACCACCGGACTCTTAGCGTAGTCCCGCTTTAGATCATCGCTAAGGTATTTTTTATTAATAACGATTTGGTAGCAGTATTTGTCCATCCAGGCATCGCTCATTACAAAGTAGCCTTTATGACCGACTTTGTTACCCCAGGAGTTTTCGACCTTCCATTTGGTTGGTTTGCCGTCCACAAGGTCAACGCCAGTGATAACCATTGCATGATCCATCATGCTTTCACCATAGTCAAGCGCCTCTGCCTTTGTCATTTCAAGGTCAACATCAAAAAGCTTATCATAGTCATAAGTATTTAGCGCCATGATACCAAGCTTGGTTTCAGAGTATTTGATAACATCAGAGCCGAACCAAACACTCTCACCATTCTTCAATTGCTCAATTGCTAATTGCTTGAATTCATCCATTGGGAGGTTTAAGTGTTTAATTTCTCGTCCGCCAACAACATTACCTAACATATCAATTGTGTATGTTTGATGGTATTTTTTGTCGGCAGTGGGAGCCTGAATAATTGAAATATAATCATCAAGGTTCCAGCCAACATACTTTTCAAAGAATTTTTGAGGTGTTAGGTTTGCATCACGATGGAACTTGTTATCTTTTTTTGTCCGATATTCAAAGTCAAAATGACTAGCTGGTTCACCGAATGTGTATGCTAAAATTCGATAATTTTCATTTAGCATCTTCCGGCGTTGGTTATCAATTGCTTCTTCATTAGCGTGATCTTCGTTGATCATTTTGCGTAAGACAACAGCATCATGCCGGAGCTTATTATTTAAGACTTCATCGATACCGCGGGAGTTTGATGAATTAAATGATTCTGGCATGGCTGACTTTGGCATTACCCCATACTTGCTGATAAGGGCGCAAAGCATATCCCATTGTCCGCCGTCATTTTGGGGTTCATTCATCAACCAAGCAACTTTTCGGCTATCGGTTGCTTTTTTGGCAGTCTTAATAACGTTTTGGTAGAAGTAATTAGATTTTTCAAACTTATCCCAGAAAAACTGGTAGGCTTGAGAAAGTTCAAAGTTATCCGGTAAATTGAACTTTTGCTGCATATCATGACGCATTGTATTAAGAGCGGCAAACATCCAGCAACGGCCTGATTGTTTTTGATCAGAAACGTCACCCGTCTTCAAATCAATTGAGAAGTGGGGAGCATTGTCCGCAATTGAATGCCAGTTAAAGCTAGCATTGCGGACCCCGTTTTTAGTGACTGTGTTTTCTAAAACACTGCTGTTAGGGTGATTACGATAGTCTTTGTGGAAGTTAGCAATATCTTCTTTATTAATGGAAAAGCTCATTTAGAAAATCTCCTTTGTGTTTAAGTTGGTAAGTCGATTAGAAATTAACGAGCATGTAATACCTTAGGACCGTTTTGTGTACCAACGATGACATCATTAACCCGGTTTAAGAATAGACCGGTCTCAACAATACCTACCATGTGAATCAATTCGTCAGCTAAAGACTTTGGATCATCAATTTCACCAAGGTGGAGGTCAATGATGTAGTTATTTTCATCGGTTCGGTACTTTTGATCGCCATCCATCCGCCAAGTTGGTTTGTAGCCCTTCTTTTCTAGGCGGTTAAAGACGTGTTGGGCACCAAATGGAATTACTTCAACTGGTAGCGGGAAAGCACCGAGCTTGTGGACAAGTTTGCTTTCGTCAACAATCCACATTACTTTGTTAGAAGCATTAGCAACAATCTTTTCCCAGAGGAGGGCACCACCGCCCCCTTTAATCCCTTGAAAGTCATCACTGATCTCATCAGCACCATCAATGGTTAAGTCAATGTGATCAACATCATCAATATCCTTAATTGTAATCCCGAGGTCAGTGGCTTGCTTTGCAGTTCGACTTGAGGTTGTCACACCGATAATGTCTTTAATCTTGCCTTCTTGTACCTGTTTACCAAGTTCGTCAACCATGTACTTAACAGTTGAGCCGGTGCCAAGTCCGACAATCATACCGGATTTAATGTATTTAACTGATTCTTTACCGGTTTGTTCTTTTAATGCATTTTGATCCATTGATATTCCTCCTAATTAAAACGATCAGCGACGGGTAGAAGCTGCTGATATTCTGGATGTAGTTTAAATTGCGCTACCGCATATGGACACATTAATTTGACAGTGTAATGTTCTTTATTTGCGTAGTCGACGAACTGGCGAACTAATTCAGCGGCAATTCCTTGACCACGATAAGCTGGCTGAACAAAAACACGTTCGACAACAACCCGCTTATCCGTGTCGGGAATTTTAGGAAAACTAATCTCGCCAATTAAGGGTTCGTGGTCATCAAACGCAATGATACGCTGGCCATCAACTCGATATTGCATTATAAGCACATCCTTTCATAGATAATTTTCGATAAACTGCTTTTAAAAGTCAAGTTATCAAAGCAATACCATTAACTTATTATCTAGCATATAATAGTATACTGGAATTATTAAGAATAAAACACTATGAGGTGAACGTAATGAAACGTGGATTTAAAATTGTTTCGAGTAAAAAGGACCAAAAAATACATTTGCCCCAGCGTCAAACAACCCGGGCAGCAGGATATGACTTTGAAGCATCAGAAGATTTTGTCCTCCCATCAATCTGGAAAGGTAATTTCTTAAGGGCTCTCTGGCAAGTTCATCAACAAAAAAAGCTAACTGATGAAGATTTTAAGTCTGCTGATTCCTGTTTGAAGCCTTACTTAGTACCAACAGGAATTAAGGCATATATGCAGCCTGATGAATTTCTTTTATTGGCTAATCGGTCAAGCGGCCCATTTAAACGGCGCTTGATTTTACCAAATGGGATTGGGATCGTGGACGCGGATTATTATGATAACGACAGTAATGAAGGAGAAATTTTCTTTCAACTCATTAACTATGGATTACGGGATTATCATATAAAAAAGGGTGAACGAATCGGTCAAGGAATTTTTATGCCTTATTTAATTGCAGATGGCGAAGAACAGCCAACAGCTAAACGAACTGGAGGCTTTGGTTCAACAAAAGAATAATAACTTAGAGAGGGATTGAAGCGATGGCAAAAGTACGCACACAATATGTTTGTCAAAATTGTGGTTATAACTCGCCACGATACTTAGGGCGGTGTCCAAACTGTGGCGAATGGAATACTTTGGTGGAGGAACAGGTTGAAAACAATACTTCATCAACAGTGAAAAAAGCAACGACAACATTAACCGGACTAGTTGCTAAGCCGCAAAAGATTAATGAAATCGATAGTAAGGAGACTCCCCGGGTTAAGACTAAACTAAATGAATTAAATCGTGTTTTAGGTGGCGGGATTGTCCCTGGATCGTTGATTTTAATCGGTGGTGACCCTGGAATTGGAAAATCGACGCTTCTTTTACAAGTTTCAGGTCAATTAAGCGATGAACATCATCGGGTCCTTTATGTCTCTGGTGAGGAAAGCGGGTCGCAGATTAAAATGCGTGCTGAACGCTTAAAAGTAGCTGGGGATGACTTTTATGTATATCCTGAGACTAATATGGATAGTATTCGCGATACAATTCGGGAACTAAAGCCGGAATATGTTGTAATTGATTCTGTTCAAACGATGCAAGCAACCGATGTCAGTTCCGCAATTGGTAGTGTTTCACAGATACGGGAAGTGACTGCCCAGTTGATGCAGATTGCAAAGAGTAATAATATTACGATTTTTGTTGTTGGTCATGTAACAAAGGGTGGCGCGTTAGCAGGACCTAAGATTTTAGAGCACATGGTTGATACGGTATTGTACTTTGAAGGGGACCTCCATCACACTTACCGTATTTTGCGATCAGTAAAAAATCGTTTTGGTTCAACTAATGAACTGGGAATTTTTGAGATGCATACGAATGGATTGACAGAAGTGAAAAATCCATCGGAAATCTTTTTGGAAGAGCGATTACACGATGCTACCGGTTCGGCTGTAGTTGTTTCACTAGAAGGAACCCGGCCGATTTTGGTTGAAATTCAAGCATTGGTGACCCCGACTGTTTATGGAAACGCACAGCGAACCGCTACCGGTCTAAGCCGAAATCGAGTATCATTAATAATGGCGGTATTAGAGAAACGAGCTAACCTAATGCTTCAAAACCAGGATGCATATTTAAAAGCAGCTGGTGGCGTTAAGTTAGATGAGCCGGCGATTGATTTAGCACTCGCTGTAAGTATTGCTTCAAGCTATCGGGATAAAGGGACGCAGCCAACTGATGCTTTTGTTGGTGAAGTCGGCTTAACTGGTGAAATTAGACGGGTAAACCGTATTGAACAACGGGTCGCCGAAGCAGAGAAACTAGGCTTTAAGCGAATCTTTATTCCCAAAAATAATTTAAAAGGCTGGAAACCAATGACTGATATTCAAGTAATCGGTGTTTCAACCCTTAAAGAAGCCTTATACTTAGCGTTAGGTTAAAATAATTGAATGAAAGGATGGAACAAATGCGGCGTAGGATAATTACTCTCATTTACATTCTAGTTGGCGCGGCAGTGGGATTTTATTATTTACCATTATTATGGGGGATTTTGAATATTAATCTTAATCTGGCATTATTGGTATTTATCGATATTATTATTGGTGCACTTATTTTTTGGCTTTTATCAATCCCCTTAGTCAGTGTCACGGAAAAAATGATTCAACGAATTGAAAAGGAGCTGACAAAGCGTAGTCCAGTTTACCTTTTCTTTGGGACTTTATTGACGATTGTTGGTTTAATACTAGCCGTTCTTATTTCGATTCCATTGTGGCGAACGAGGATTCCGGTAATTAATAATATTTTACCGATCCTTTTGATGATTACTTTTAGTTACTTTGGGTTTCGAATTGGCACGACTCGTTTAGATGATTGGCGAAAGGCATTTACCCATGCTAAAAATAGTAAGAATGACGGTAATAGCGTAATCAAACGACAAGATGCCAATTACCACCACTATAAGATTTTAGATACAAATATCCTAATTGATGGGCGTATTTATGATTTAGTTAAAACCGGTTTTTTAGAAGGGACATTGCTTGTTCCTAACTTTGTATTGTATGAGTTACAATACATAGCGGATTCGGGTGAAAGTATTAAACGGGTTCGTGGACGTCGCGGCCTTGATATTTTGAATAAGCTGCGAAATGAGAATATTGTTCCGATTGAGATGTACGATGGCGACTTTGAAGATATCCCTGAAGTTGATAGTAAATTAATTGCCTTGGCAAAAAAAGTTGATGGGGTCATAGTAACAAATGATTATAATCTTAATAAAGTAATTCAATTTCAAAATGTTCAAGTATTAAATATTAATAACTTGGCAAAATCACTACGGCCACGGGTAATTCCGGGAGAGACGATGACGGTAGTTGTTGTTAAGAAAGGGACAGAACGGCAACAAGGAGTCGCTTACCTTGATGATGGAACGATGGTGGTTGTTGAAGATGGCCGCTACTTTATGGATAAACAAATTGAAGTTGAGGTGACGAGTGCCCTTCAAACTGATGCTGGTCGAATGATTTTTGCGCGTCCGCTACACTCCCAACGTGGAATTGATGAACACACGGACACGGAACATCGAGATAACCATAGTAAAAAAGACAATAAAGATAAGAATAAATAGTTGAGAGAGGGTAGAACTAGCTGGTCTAGCTTGTCGCCTTTCCTTCATTGATTAGCTTTAAAATGAAATGAGGCTGGGGTGGTTCCCAGCCTTTTAGTATTTTACAGACTATTTCGTCAAAGGACCCATTCCTTACTCCCAGCTACTTTTTAAACAAAAAAAGAAGCAGCCGGGAAAAGCTGCTTCTTAGGGAGTATTACGATAATCTTGGGGGAGATTTCGTAAAAAAAGAAAATATTTTTTTCGGTTACTATTGGGAGGAGTAATTGAAAAATAATAGGTTTCATTGATGTAGTAAAGTTCATCTTTACTACGATATATATACTACCAATAGAATGTGAAGAAAGTATGACCAAAAGTTAAAATAATTCTTGGAAACAAATAAATATTATCCCAAATGCTATTCTAATACGGAATGTGGTAATATTAACTGTACAATTTAATTTTAAATAACTACTGATTTTAAGGAGCGGATAGACATGCTAACAATTTATAATACGTTAACAAGAAAAAAAGAAGAATTCAAGCCACTGCATCCAGGCGTTGTTAACATGTATGTCTGTGGTCCGACAGTTTATAATTATATTCACATTGGAAATGCGCGCAGTGCGATTGCATTTGATACCGTTCGTCGGTACCTTGATTTTAAGGGCTACAAGGTAAATTACGTTTCAAACTTTACCGATGTTGATGATAAGATGATCAAAGCAGCGGCAGCGCAAGGAATTACGGTTCCCCAGTTAGCGGAAAAATATATAAACGCTTTTATGGAAGACACTGAAGCAATTAATATTGAACCTGCTACCCTTCATCCGCGAGCAACAGAAAATATAAACGAGATTATTAAGTTTGTCCGCGGCTTAGTAGATAAGGGGTATGCTTATGCTAAGGATGGGGATGTTTATTATCGTGCTCGTAAATTTAAGGACTATGGTCAGCTCTCGGGACAATCGCTTGATGACCTTGAAGTAGGGGCAAGTGAACATGTTAGTGCAGATGAGGTGAACAAAAAGGAAGATCCATTAGATTTTGCATTATGGAAGGCCGCTAAGCCAGGTGAAATTAGTTGGGACTCACCATGGGGAAAGGGACGGCCGGGTTGGCATATTGAATGTTCTGTAATGTCAACGAAATATCTCGGCAAGACAATTGATATTCACGCTGGCGGACAAGACTTAGAGTTCCCCCATCATGAAAATGAGATAGCACAAAGCGAGGCGGAAAATGGTCAGAAGTTTGTTCGCTATTGGATGCATAATGGCTTTGTAACGATTGGTAAAGACAATGAAAAGATGAGTAAGTCTCTTCATAACTTTATTACCGTTCACGATATCATTAAGGAAGTTGATCCGCAGGTATTGCGTTTCTTTATGGCAACAACACAGTATCGTCGTCCTATCCAATATAGTCAGGCAAATTTAACTGATGCCCAAAATAATCTTGATCATATTCAAACAGCTTTTGATAATTTAACTTATCGTGAGCAGGATGCAGGTAATGATGAAGATCAAAGCGTTGAGGACCAGCTTAAGACATTCAGGACGCAGTTTATTACGGCTATGGATGATGATATCAATGTGCAAAACGGGATCGCCACAGTTTATGAATTAGTCAAGTATGCGAATGTTTACGCCCAGCAAAAACAGGTTAGTTTAGTCGCGATTAAGGCAATTAAAGATGAACTCGCTGAATTAATGAGCATTTTTGGCGTTAAATTGGTGGCAAGCGACAATAAGATTGATGATGAAAAGATAAAACAGCTCATTGAAGAACGGAATCTAGCACGAAAAAACAAAGACTTTGCGCGCAGTGATCAAATTCGTGATGATCTTAAAAAACAAGGAATTATTCTTGAGGATACTCCACAAGGCACGCGCTACAAAAAAGAATAGAAAGGAACTTTTATGGTACAAGCAGACTATCGGCAATTGAATGGAATTGCTCTTGCTTATTTAGGAGATGCTGCTTATGAGGTTTACATTCGCCAGCACTTGCTAACTAAGGGAATTAGCAAACCAACTAAGCTGCAGCATATTGCTACTCATTATGTTTCAGCTAAGGCGCAGGCAGCCCTTATTGATTTGATGAAAGAAGAGGACTTGCTGACAGATGATGAATGGACGTATTTCAAGCGTGGCCGTAATGCCAACAGTCATACGCACGCTAAAAATACTTCTGTGATGACTTATCGTATTTCTACAGGCTTTGAGGCAGTAATGGGCTACCTTCAATTAGCAGGAAAACAAGAACGGTTAGCCGAATTGGCACAATGGTGTATTGAACAAGTAGAGGCAGGACGAACAGCACATGAAAAATGAAAATACAGATTTTATCATCGGCCGGCACCCGGCTGTAATGGCATTAAAATCTGACCAAGAAATTAATAAAGTTTTTATTCAATCAGGATTAAAAGCTGATGCTATCTCACAAATTATTAAATTAGCTAAAGAACGGCGGTTAGTAGTATCAAACGTTCCCAAAAACAAGCTGGATTTGATGACTGACCATCAAAATCATCAGGGGGTCGTACTAGCGGTAGCTGCCTATCAATATGCAACAATTGACGACCTGTTTGACAATGCAGCAAAGCATAGCGAAGATCCATTTTTCTTAATTCTTGATGAGCTGGAAGATCCGCATAATCTTGGCTCAATAATGCGGACAGCTGATGCGGCTGGTGTCCATGGGATTATTATTCCGCGGCGTCGGGCAGTTGGGTTAACCTCAGTTGTTGCTAAAACTTCAACCGGGGCAATTGAACATGTTCCGGTTGCACGGGTAACTAACTTGGTGCAAACAGCTAAGGAACTGCAAGAACGCGGTGTTTGGCTATTTGGAACAGACATGAAAGGAAAAGACTACCGTACTTGGGATGCGCATGGTGCGGTTGCCTTGGTAATTGGGAATGAAGGGAAGGGGATTTCTTCCTTATTAAAGAAAACTTGTGATGAGATGTTAACCATTCCAATGATTGGTCACGTTCAAAGTCTAAATGCAAGTGTTGCCGCAAGTTTATTGATTTACCAAGGCTTTAATTCACGTCATCCATTAAAATAGTTTGTATTTTATTGCTTTTAAATGGCGGTTCGTGCTAATCTAGGTATTGTGCGGAGGTGATAGTATGTCCCAGAAAAAAGTTGCATTGGAATGTACAAAGTGCGGTGCGCGTAATTATACGATAACCGCTAATCCTCAACGACAAGAACGATTAGAATTACGCAAATTTTGTAAACATTGCGGTGAGTACACTATTCATCGCGAAAGCAAATAGTGGAGGAAAATATGCACTTAATTCGATTTATTAAGAGTGTTAACCACGAAATGAAGCTAGTTGTATGGCCAACAGCAAAAGAAAATCGTCGCGACACGACCATTGTTGTATCATTGACACTGTTCTTCGTACTATTCTTTGCTCTGTTTGATTGGTTAATTCAGTTAATGATGAAACTCTTTGTTTAACATTAGTAGTCAAATAGAAATTAGTTTGTTATACTAAGTCATAAGGAACTTCGTAGCTATTACGGGGTTTTTTATTTTACTGAAATAATTGATTTTACATTACGATAGGAGGATTCATCGTGGAATCACATGAAAAACGTTGGTATGTGCTTCATACCTACTCTGGTTACGAAAACCGGGTGAAGAGTAACTTGGAATCGCGTGCTCAATCAATGGGAATGCAGGATTACATTTTTCGAGTAGTTGTTCCTGAAGAAGAGGTTCGTCAAGTTAAGGACGGCCAAGCAAAAGAAACAGTTGAAAAGACGTTTCCCGGCTATGTTTTAGTTGAAATGGTAATGACTGACCAAGCTTGGTATATTGCTCGTAATACACCTGGGGTAACTGGTTTCTTAGGATCTCACGGTGGTGGATCGAAGCCGACTCCATTGCTTCCTGAAGAAGTTGACCGGATCATGCAACGGATGGGAACTGAAACAACTGTTAGTGATATTGACGTTAAGGAAGGCGATACGGTTAAAGTTATTGCTGGTTCTTTTGCTAATATGACCGCAAAGGTTGTCGAAGTTGATCATGAAAAGCAAAAGATTAAGGCAACTGTTGAGATGTTTGGCCGGGAAACTGCGGCTGAACTTGGCTTTGACCAAATCGATACATTTTAGTTGATTTTTAATAAAATTATTGAAAAGCGTAAAAAAATGTGGTATGTTTCTCTAGTATGCTATTAACATACTGTGGGAGAGGTAAAACTTACTGCCTCATCATGACCACAACACGGACTAAGGAGGTTTTGTCTCGTGGCAAAGAAAGTAGCTAACGTTGTCAAGTTGCAAATTCCTGCCGGTGCAGCTACACCAGCTCCACCAGTAGGTCCTGCACTTGGACAAGCAGGTATTAACATTATGGGCTTCACTAAGGAATTCAACGCACGGACTGCAGACCAAAAGGGTATGTTGATCCCAGTTGTAATTACTGTATATGAGGACCGTTCATTCGACTTCATTACTAAGACGCCACCTGCTGCTGTCTTACTAAAGAAGGCCGCTGGTGTTGAACATGGTTCCGGTGAACCTAACACAAACAAGGTTGCTTCAGTAACGAAGGACCAAGTTAAGGAAATCGCTGAAACTAAGATGCAAGATCTAAACGCAGCTGACGTAGAAGCAGCTATGCGCATGATTGAAGGTACTGCTCGTAGTATGGGCTTCACTGTTGAAGGCTAATTACTAGCAGTCGGGATGCCTCATGAAAATGATGCACCCACGTGGGAGGTATAACTCCGCTAGACCACATTTGCAAGGAGGAAAACACAAGATGGCTAAAAAACGTGGTAAGAAGTACCAAGACGCGCTCAAGAAAGTTGACAGCAAGAAAGAATACGCTGTTAAAGACGCTGTCCAATTAGTAAAAGATATTGCCTATGCTAACTTTGACTCTACTATCGAAGTAGCATTTAACTTAAACGTTGACACAAAGCAAGCTGATCAACAATTACGTGGTGCCGTTGTTTTACCAAACGGTACTGGTAAGGATCAAACAGTTATTGTATTCGCTAATGGTGAAAATGCTAAGGCTGCACAAGAAGCTGGTGCTGACTTTGTTGGTGACGATGACTTAGTAGAAAAGATTCAAGACGGTTGGCTTGATTTTGATGTTGCAATTGCAACACCAGATATGATGCCTAAAGTAGGTCGTTTGGGACGTGTCCTTGGACCTAAGGGCTTAATGCCAAACCCTAAGACTGGTACTGTTACAATGGATGTTGCTAAGGCTGTTAATGATGCCAAGGCTGGTCAAGTAACTTACCGGACTGACCGTGATGGTAACGTTGCTGTACCATTCGGTAAGGTTTCATTTGATACTGACAAGTTAGTTGAAAACTTGGCTACTTTAGAAGATATCGTGGCTAAGGCTCGTCCAGCTTCAGTACGTGGAACTTACATCAAGCACGCTTCCATTTCTTCAACATTTGGACCAAGTGTTACGCTTGATTTAACTACATTTTAATTTGAAATAATTAAATTAAAAAAGACTTCGGGGAATATTTTCTCGAAGTCTTTTTTTTGCGAGGAGAAATATAATGCAGCTAACGAAAAACAGACCCTCAATGATTTTAATAATAATATTGACAGTTTTATTTGGAATTAGTTCATTAGAAAATGCGGCAGCAAGTGATAAGCGCGATTACCAAATTAAACAGAATGATATTTATGTAAAAATCAACCGTGATGGTAGTGCTGATGTTACTCAACAAGTTCGCTATCAATTTACTGGGAATTATCACGGGGTTTTTATTGTCCAAGATACAAAAGGATTGGGTAAAATTAGCCAAATTCAAGTAGCTAAGGATAACTTTCCGATAGCTCACCTACTTAAAAGGCCCAAATTATATTTTACCCAAGCAGAAAATGTGGGGCAAAGTGATCAAATATTATCGTTAAATGATTATTTAAAGTATAACGATGTTTTCTTCCAACCGAATACTGACGCTGATGGTGAAAAGGCACAGGGAGATTATCGGATAGTCAGGTCCGTCTCTGATAAGGCGAAAACACAAGTTATTACTTATCATTATCATTTAAGTACAGTTGCTAAGCGGTACCTTGATACAGGTGAGGTTAATTGGAAAATTATTGGGCGTAGCTGGGAACGTAAATTACAGCAAGTTAGGATTACAATTGAAATGCCAGCAGCAAAGGGAAAACAATCCTTGTGGGTTCACGGTGCTAAATATGAACATAGAGTATGGGATAAGCACACCGCCACTATAAGATTGACAGCAGCAGATGTTGACCAATACCTTGAGATTCACTTGCTTTTTCCTAAAAAGGCGATTGATAAGGCACCTTTACATGCTAGCAAACAGCTTGCAATTGCCCAAAAGCAGGAACAAAAAATTGCGGGTGTTGAACAGTTCTTTATCGAACGGCACCCAGTAAATTATTTAATAGTAGCGATTATTTTAATGCTTCCGTTTGGCATTTATGGACTTTATTGGTTAATTCGTAATCGCCAGAATTTAATTAAACGCGACCATATTAGTGAACGCCTTCATCGGTTTGAACTTCCTTCATTACCGCCAGTACAGGCTGCTTCAATTTACCAGTCAAGCTTAAGAGAGAATACCGGCATGATTCCCCTAGCAACTGAATTAGCTGCTCTTCAATTGGCAGGAAATATTAAAGTTGAGGGAGAGCTAATAAAATGGGAAAAAGGAACTGCTGATGATTCAAAATTTGTCTACTTTTTAACGCATAATTATGGTGATGAGAATAATCAAGTATCATTAAAGCAAGTTAAAAATGATGAGAATAACACCCTTTATAATCATTGGCTCAGTGCTAAGGATGAATGGAGTAGCTTAGGCGAAAAAGATAACCCAGCTAAAGCCAGTTTTGATAAGTTCTCGTGTATTTACTTTTTAGGAGTAGCATTTATTGCTTTCTTGTGTTCGGGATTAGTTGCTAATGGTTTTAGTATTGGCCTTCTTATCCGTGCTTTAACGCGGGGAAGCGAAATAATGATAATTGGGTTCATGCTAAGTGTTTGGCAACCGTTTGAAAAGATTGAGAAGCTGCTTTTTAAAAAATACGATTTTAAAATAAGTTGTTGCTTATATAGCTATGTCCTAGGAATAATTGTTTGTCTTCTTCTTTTTGCTGTGGATAGTTTTAGCCATAGTGGTATTAGCATTTTTGGCCTCAGTTTTAAGACGATTTCTCAACCTGTAATTGTTGGTATTTTAATATGCGGGCTGGGCTTACAGGCATTGAATATGTTTGTTGATTATCGCTATGTTTCTTATAGTGAAAAGCAGTATCAAGATTTGATCGAAGTACTGCAATTTAAGCAAATGATCCATGATATCGGCCGGTTTAATAAAAAGCAGCTGCCGGATCAAACATTATGGGGAGAATATTACGTCTATGCAACAGCAGTCGGTGAGACGAGTGAATTTATAAAGGGATTAGAAAAACAATTTGGTATAAAGTTAGTTGAGGAAAATCTCAATCATCAATTGCAAGGCATTTCTACAAATGAATGGGGAATGCAGCACTTCGCTAACAGCATAATTAGTAACAGTGAGGCGAAGGTAGTTAATAATAGTGAAAGTTCGTTTGATAGTTCGTCAGGCGGCTGGAGCTCTTCTGGCGGTGCAGGTGGCGATTCTGGTGGTGGCGCCTTTTAATCAACGGACCGCTGAAGAATTCATCGAGTTTTTGCTTAATTTTAAATTAGCCACTTCACAATCATGTATTGTTATGCTATATTATTAACCGATGATAATTTGATTAAAGAAAAATTAGAAAATATCATCAAAAGTTAAATATTATTAAGGAGTGACGACAATGACACAATTCAAATTTTCAAAACGTGTTCCAGCAGATGGTACGGATGCGGTTGGCGCAATTTTAAAAGCAGCGGCGGATCCAAAGATTATTTCCTTTGCTGGTGGATTGCCGGCACCCGAATTATTTCCTGTTAAAGAGATGAAAGCTGCTGTTGACAAGGTCTTTGATGAACATGGACAAGAGGCAATGCAGTATGGTGCCGCTAAAGGGGTTACTGCATTACGTCAGGCAATTCAACAGCATGTTAAAGAAAAAGAAAATGTTGATTCGGAATTGGACAATGTCTTAGTTACAACTGGCTCTGAACAAGCATTAGATTTAGTAGGGAAGGCATTTGTCAATCCGGGTGATACGGTCTTAGTTGAACAACCAACATATTTATGTGCGCTAGATGTTTTCAGGTCTTATGGTGCTGAATTTGCTAGTGTTGAAATGGATGAAGATGGGATGAAGATGGATGCGTTAGAAGAAGCATTAAAGACTCATCCAAATACTAAATTAGTTTACACGGTTCCAAACTTCCAAAACCCGACTGGAAGGACAATGGTTGAAGAACGACGTAAGAAGCTTGCTGAATTAGCGGAAAAGTATGATGTTTATGTCTTAGAGGATAATCCATATGGTGAAATTCGTTTTGCTGGTCAGCATGTTCCTGCCGTTAAGTCATTCGATAAATCCGGCCATGTATTCTATATGAGTACTTTCTCGAAGACCTTAGCACCAGGTTTCCGTTTAGGTTGGGTAGTTGCTGATAAGGATGTCGTTAATAAGTTGACGGTCCTTAAGCAGTCAGCAGACCTCCATACTGATAATTTGGGTCAGTACGCGGTAGCTCAATTCTTAGCTGACAATGACCTTGATGCTCACGTTAAAGAAATTAGCGATTTATATGGTAAACGTAAGGACTTAATGTTAGCCGGTATCAAGAAATACTTCCCTGAAGGTGTAACATACACTGATCCAGAAGGTGGAATGTTCTTATGGGTTGAAGTTCCAGGAGTTGACGATACCGTTGAATTATTTAAGGAATGCCTAGAACACAATGTTGCATTTGTTCCTGGCGATCCATTCTTTGCCGGTGCGCCACAGCCTGGTGCTTTCCGCTTGAACTACTCCAATATGAAAGAAGATCAAATTGAAGTTGGTTTGAAGCGCCTTGGTGAAGCATTAACAGCTGCCGTTAATAAATAGGATTATTCAGCCATTAATAAATATAAATCCTAAAAATAAGTGAAAGGTTGTGGAATATTTTCCGCAATCTTTTTTGTTATAGAAAATAAAATGAAATAATTGCCATTAAAACGGTGAAGGACCTGTACTTTAAGTTATTTTTGCTTATAATTGTATTAATTGCTGAAAAGTTTTAAATATTCGGGTTTCAAGCTATCTGATGTAGATAGTAATAAGCATTATCAAAAAATTTTTTAAGGGAAAAGGAGTTTTTGATAATGTCATTGATTGATTTTACGAATGCTGGGATGGCAACAGCGGTTATTTTTATTTTAATGTTTATGTTTACGGTGTCCTTCTTGGTTAGTTTTCTGTTTTGGTTAATATATCATCAGAACATGAAAAAGGGATAAGTAACGATGCTGGCATTAATCTTCACATTAATTTGGGGTACCGCCCTTTTTATTTTTTTGTTTTATTCATTGATTAGTCTTTTATTTCGGATGATTTCATATCCGCATGACTTTCATCAGTTTGCGGGAAATCAAATACCGAATAAGATTGACCATGATTTGCGTTATTTTGTAATTGTCCCTTGTTTTAATGAGGCGGCAGTTATTCAACGAACCTTAAAACATTTGCTGAAGTTTAAGCAGTTTGAAATTGTGGTTGTAGACGATGCTAGTAGCGATGAGTCAGTCGCACAGATTAAGCGGGTTGCTGATTCGCGAGTGCATCTTTTACAGCGGTATGCGCCCAATGCCCATACTGGTAAGGGGGACGTATTAAACTTTGCCCTCGATTACATTTGCCAAACCACGATTCGTCAACATCTTTCTTTTGAAAAGGTTATTATTGGGGTTATAGATGCCGATGCTCAACTCGCTGATAACGCATTACAGCGGCTGAATGCATATTTTTCTTCGCCACAGACTAATGTTACCCAAATGCGTGTTAAAATGTATCCCCGTTTTAAGAATCAATTACAGGTTTTACAAGATATTGAGTTTTTTAGTATTAATCACATGGCTCAAATTATGCGAATGTATACCAGGACAGTTGGGTTAAGCGGGAATGGTCAATTCTTTCGCCTCCAACCGATTATTACGGAGATCGGATCGCATCCATGGGGGAATGCACTCTTAGATGATTATGAACTGACAATAAAAATGATGTTAAAGCGCATATATGTGGATTATATGACGGATACATATGTTTACCAGGAAGCTCTAACGTCGACTAAACGCTTTATTCGTCAACGAAGCAGGTGGGTTCAGGGTGATCTGAACTGCCTTAAATACCTGCCTAAGATCGTTAGCAGCCGGATCTTAAGCCGAACGCAGAAACTTGGAATCTATTATTTTTTACTTCAGCCGTGGCTCAATTTTCTAGCCGATATAGCGATTATTGTTTTAACGACAATTGCGGTGACACATTGGCATGTTCTTTATGGAAAACTACCACCGATAACGTTTGTGATTGTAATGGTTGGATTAGCCGGATTTTCATTATTTTGGGGGATTATCTTCGGTTTATTTTATCGTCATGACCTATTTCATTATAATGAACCGCGCATAAAGCAGCGACGGTTAGTTCTCCTGCCATTTGGAATTTCATATATGTATGTTATTTTATTTTTTAGCATTATCATAGCTTTTTGGCGGTGGTGTTTTCATCAGAATTCATGGATTAAAACAGAGCATGGGAAAAATGTTTCTTAAATTTATCAAATTCAAGGATTGTGTGGGAGAAAATAGTGGAAAAGATAAAAGTAATGACTGTATTTGGGACTCGTCCAGAAGGTATTAAGATGGGACCGGTAGTGAAGGCGTTAGAGCATGATGATCGTTTTGCATCAGTAGTAGTTTCAACGGGTCAACATGCTGAAATGCTTCAACAGGTTTTAGATGTTTTTCAAATTACCCCTGACTATGATTTGAAAATAATGCGACCGCGGCAAACGCTAACGGGAATCACGATAGAAACGATGACGAAGCTAGAACCGATTATCAAAAAGGAGTTGCCGGATATTATATTGGTGCATGGTGATACAAGTTCAGCCTATGCCGCTGCCTTGGTAGCCTTTTATAATCGGATCGCCATTGGTCATGTTGAAGCTGGTTTACGGACATGGGATAAATATTCGCCATATCCAGAAGAAATGAACCGCCAGATGATTGATGACCTTGCTGATCTATATTTTGCCCCTACCCAGACAAGTGCAAAAAACTTAACAATGGGAAACCATCATCACGGGATCACCGTCACAGGAAATACGGCAATTGACGCATTGAAATATACGATTAATCGTTCTTACCATCATCAGGTCTTAGATGAAATTAAACCAGGAAACAAGGTAATTCTACTTACAATGCATCGGCGGGAAAATTGGGGACAACCGATGGAAGAAACCTTTAAAGCTATTAAAGCAGTTGTAGATCAAAGGGATGATATTGACGTAATTTATCCAGTTCATCTTAATCCTAAAGTACAAACGGTTGCGCAAAAGATTTTAGGAAATGATAGTCACTTTCACTTGATTTCACCATTAGATGTTGTTGATTTTCATAATATTATGAGTAAAGCGTTGTTGGTGATGAGTGATTCCGGTGGAGTTCAAGAGGAAGCCCCGGCGCTCCACAAACCGGTATTGGTTTTACGTAATACAACTGAACGCCCAGAAGGAGTAGAGGCAGGGACGCTTAAATTGATCGGCAACCAGTATAATAATGTTGTTAAGGAATTGTCATTATTATTGGATGACCAGGTCGAATATCAAAAAATGAGCGCCGCAAAAAATCCTTATGGGGATGGTAATGCTAGTGAACGAATCTTAAATGCAATTGCTGAATGGGCAAATAAAATATAAAAATCCCTTTACAGGACTTTTATAAATATGTTAAACTATGAAAGTTGATTAAATATGACTCTGCCTAAGACTCAGGTGGCGAAAGCCTTAATCGTATGCCTGCCGAGGAAGAAATGAAAGTTCCTTCTCTATGTCTGCGGTCATAGGGATTTTTTATTAAATCCGATCAAAAATACATTGCAGGAGGTGAAAATTCATGAGTGAAGCAGCTATTGCTAAAAAGGCTGAAATCGTTAAGCAAACTTCTGATATGCTTAACGCAGCCCAAAGTGCTATCGTTGTAGATTACCGTGGTTTAACTGTTGCTGAAGTTACTGACTTACGTAAGCAACTTCGTGACGCTGGTATCAAGATGTCAGTTATCAAGAACAAGATTCTTGATCGTGCTGTTGAAGGTACTGATTACGAAGAACTCCGTTCAACTTTTGTTGGTCCAACTGCTGTTGCCTTCTCTGACGAAGACCCAATTGCTCCAGCTAAGATCTTGAAGAAGTTCGCTGATGACCACGACGCTCTTGAAATCAAGGGTGGTTTCATCGAAAAGAGTGTTAAGACTCTTGACGAAATCAACGAATACGCAAATATGCCAGGACGCGAAGAACTGTTGTCAATGCTTGCATCTGCATTGCAAGATCCAATGCGGAAGATTGCCCGTGCAGTCAAGGCCGTTGCCGACAAGGAAGACGAAGCCGCATAATTGCCGTATATCAATACAATACAAAATTAAAATTAATTACCTAAATATTGGAGGAAATAAACATGGCTTTTGATAAGGATGCTATCATTGCTTCATTAAAAGAAGCATCAATCTCTGACCTTAACGACTTAGTTAAGGCTATCGAAGAAGAATTCGACGTTTCTGCTGCTGCTCCAGTTGCAGTTGCAGGTGCTGCTGGTGGCGACGGTGCTGCTAAGGACAGCTTCACTGTTGAATTAACTGAACCAGGTTCAGCTAAGGTTAAGGTTATTAAGGCTGTTAAGGACATTACTGGTCTTGGTCTTAAGGACGCTAAGGACCTTGTTGATGGTGCTCCATCAGCTATTAAGGAAGACGTTAAGGAAGACGAAGCTAACGACATCAAGGAAAAGCTTGAAGCCGCTGGTGCTACTGTTACCCTTAAGTAGTCAAATTTTATTAAAAATAAAAATTAGGTTGGGTTTAACGACTCAGCCTATTTTTGTTTTAAAATAACACTTTTGCCCAGTTTGATTATTTTCTTGCAACAATTAGTTGTTAATAAGCCTGTTATCTGTTAAAGCAACAAAAGACTAGAAAGCAGGTTGAGAAAAAAGATTTTCTCAGCCTGCTTTTTAGAGATAATTAAAAATATTACCTAATCATTTAGTTTGACGGTGTGGAATGATGCGTACTTTCGCTGTCAATTGTCCGATAACCAAAGTAGAATTGAATAGCGGCGATTGCAATATTGACCCAATTCATGGCAATAAACCAGCCATTGATTGCGCTTGCGTCATGTGAAACACCGTAGTAAACCCAAAAACCAATAACAATTGCACAAACATTGATCCAAGCGAAAGTCTTTTGCAGTATTTGATTGCTAAGTTGGAACCACATCCAGATAACGTTAATAACAAACCAAATGGCTAAGATCCAAAAAATAACATTAAATAACATAAGACATCTCTCCCTTAAGAGTAACGATAAATTGATGAAATTAACATCAATCTAGATTGACAAGAAATATTTGCTTATCATACCTAATCAATGTGGTTAGCAGCTGCGGTTAATCAGAGTGCTTTTGGATAAAAAGGAAGCTAATTCTTGGAAAGTTGTTGCTTAGCATCTTCATACCCATCAACATAGTCTTGAAGCGCATGCATTTTGCCCCTAACAAACTTATTGAATGAATTAATTACTTTTTGCGGATACTTACGAAATGGTTCTAATGCTTTATAATCTTTAACGGCACGATTGTATCCCTTTTGATAGGCATTAGTAGGGACACTATCTGTCGGACGTTCTCTCTTTTTCAACATTATTATCACCTCTTTTGTTGCCCTACCATGATAGTAACAAGGTTAAGAATCCGTTTCCAATAATATGGTATAAAAATATAAATATTAGACATTAAAAGAAAAGCTGGTTAAAAACTGTTGGTATAGTTTTTAACCAGCTTTTATCGATTACTTTTCTTTGTTTTTTAGCAGTTCAGCAATTTCTTTGAGGTATTTAACTTCTTCACTCGGTTCTTCAGCTTTTTTCTCTTCTTTTTTGCGGAAAGTGTTGATTGCTTTAACCATTAAAAAGACAACAAAGGAGATAATCAAGAAATTAATAACGGCATTTAGGAAACTTCCGTATTTAAATTGGGCATCTCCAACGGTCCAGACAAGGTTTGATAGGTCAATTTTTCCAACAAATAAACCAATAAGCGGATTGATCAGGTTGTTAACTAATGATTTTACAATAGAGGTAAAGGCAGCCCCCACAATAATACCAACTGCCATATCGATTACATTACCCCGCGCGATAAACGCTTTAAATTCTTTTAACATAAAATATCCTCCTTCTAGTAATGTGAGGGAGAGACAACTACAACTATATTTTAGCAAAACCAATTAATGAATTGGGAAGATACGGGCGGGTAAATATTACTTTTAAATTTTTTTAAGTAAAGTGTTGCATATTATATCATGTTTATATATTATATTACGTATAATATAGTGTAAGAAAAAGGAGGGGCGAGAATGAAGATTCAAATAACGGCAGATTTGCTTGACGGCATGGTTTTAGCAATTCTTGAACACCAAGACTATTATGGTTATGCATTAACCCAACGGATGCAGTCAGCCATTACTATTTCTGAGTCGACGATGTATCCGGTTTTGCGGCGATTAAAAAAAGATGGTTATCTAACAACCTATGATCAGCCTTATCAAGGACGCAACCGTCGCTATTATCAAATAACATCAGCTGGCAAGGAGCATTTACAACGGGTTCGCAAACTTTGGACCGATTATAAAAATAGCTTAGATAGAATCTTTTATGCAACAGGTGAGGGGGAAAATAAAGATGAATGAACGTCAGAAATATATTAATGATTTGGCCGTAAACCTAAGTCAGTTGACTGATGAAGAACGAAATGATGCTTTAGAATTTTATGATGAATATATTGCAGATGCTGGTCTTGACACACGAACAGCAATTGAAGAAAAATTAGGAACGCCGCGGCAGTTAAGTCATAAGATCTTAGCTGATTATTCGATCAAGGCTAATAATGAGGCGGTAAAGGATGGTCACCCTGCTTCACCCCATTCTAGCTGGCGCGTATTCTGGTGGGTATTGGTAGCAATCATTACTTCGCCAATAACTTTTGGCCTAGGGATAGCGTTGTTAGGGTTATTATTGGCAGTAGGCGGAGTTGCCATCGGTTTAATTGTTGGGGTTGCTGGGGTTGCTTTAGGAATTGCTGCCGCAGCTGTTGCTTCTCTCTATATTGGGATTGGCTTAATTACTACTGTTCCGTTTAGCGGGCTGTTCTATATTGGGGTAGGATTGACACTTGTCGGTTTATTCCTAGTTTGTTTGCCACTGTGTTACTGGTTTATCCGGATCGTTATTCAAGGTATTGCAAACTTTGCTAAGTTTATTTATGCAAAGGTTCAGGCAAGGAGGGAGAAGTAAATGAAAAAAGTATTTAAAATTGGCTGGATTGTATTAATTTTAGGGGTAATTATGCTTGGTATTGGCTATTTTAATAATGGTGATAAGGCGGTTTATTTTGAGAATAATCGACCAGCAATCCTTCATTCATCCACCAAAAAAATAAGTACTAATAAGCATTTTGAACGAATTGATATTACAGCTTCAACAGCCAATGTGGTAATTCGTGAAGGGAAAAAATATCAAATTACTTATTCTGGGATAAGCAATCATGCGCCTGCAGTCTCTGTTCATAATAATGTCGCGTCAATCCGACAAACCGGTGAGTTCCCATTTATGGTTAATATTAACCACTATGGTCTTCATCAAGATTTAATTACTGTGACGGTTCCGCATGATCAAGCATTAGCCGGTCGCATTCACTTAGAAAGCGGCGACTTGTCAGTGTCCAATGCTAAGTTAGATAATGTTGACGTTGATGTTGATTCAGGAAATGTTGAGTACCATCAAGTTACATTACGAGGTGGCAATACTAAGATCGAATCCGGTAACTTTACCGGGCGTAATCTAACGGTTCAAGGACAATATACCGTTAATAATCAGTCTGGTGATAATACAGTTACGAATACAACTGTTGATGGCTACTTCCTCAAGACTGATGCTGGTGATAATGAGCTTAATGGTGAAGACAAAGGTGAAGAGACATTACATCAAAATGATAATGCAGAAAATGTCCTTCGATTATTAACTCAATCTGGTGACAATGAAGTGAATTAGTAAAAACGTCATTTTTAATAGAAAATAATAAATCCCCCGACATCTGGAAAATTAGATGTCGGGGGATTTTAGTAGGAGAAAAGTCTTATTTTAATTATGCTCTATGCTTTATATTAGTTTTCTTCAACGCCAGTACCATCGTAGCAACGTTCAAGTAATTCCTTAAGTTGACTAACAAGTGGTTCAACTGGGTTAGTAGTAGTACATTGATCTTCGTAGGCTAAGCGAGCAAGATCGTCAACAGCCTTATCGAAGTCTTCACGTTTAACACCATTGTCCTTAAGGCTTAACTTAACACCACATTGGTGAGCAAGTTCGATAACTTTCTTAGCATATGCTTCAGCTAATTCTTCATCAGTGTTACCTTTTAGACCAATGAAACGTGCGATGTCAGCGTAATCCTTAGTTGCGTGGTAAGTCTCGTAGTGAGGCCAGAGAGCAAGCTTTTGTGGACGCTTGGCATTAAAGCGGATAACTTGTGGCATTGCAATAGCGATAAGCAAACCGTGAGGAAGACCGAATGCTCCACCCATCTTGTGGGCAAGGGAGTGGTTAATACCTAAGAATGCTTGGCCAAATGCCATTCCGGCCATTGTTGAGAAGTCGTGCATCTTACGACGAGCTAACTTATCACCTTGAACTGACTTAGGAAGGTTTTCCATAACACCCTTGATTGTTTGGAGAGACCAACCACGAGTGTAATCAGTTGCCATTACTGATACATATGATTCAGTTGCGTGACATAAAACGTCAAGTCCAGTCCAAGCAGTAGTAGTTGCAGGAACAGTTTCAACGAATTGAGAGTCAACGATCGCAATGTTTGGTGTTAATGCGTAGTCAGCAAGTGGGTACTTAACATGAGTTTCTGAGTCAGTGATAACCGCAAATGGAGTAACTTCTGAACCAGTACCTGAAGTAGTAGGAATACCGATAAGTTGTGACTTAGTAGGCTTCTTGATTTGGTAAGCACGCTTACGAATATCAAGATACTTTTGCATAACGCCGTACCATGAAGTTTCTGGGTGCTCGTAGAACATCCACATAGCCTTTGCAGCATCCATTGGTGAACCACCACCAAGGGCAATAATTGTGTCAGGCTTGAAGTCATTCATCATGGCAACACCTTTTTCAACAGTGTGAGTTGATGGATCTTCTTCAACATCATCAAATACTAAGAAGGCAGTGTTGTTTTGACGTTGACGTAATTGGTCGATAACCCGTTGAACGTAACCACGCTTGCTCATTCCAGGACCGGTAACGATGAATGCCCGATCAATGTTTGGAATATCTTGCAATTCTTTTAGTGAGTTGCGTTGAAAGTATACTTTTGGGGGGATCTTAACCCATTGACGATTTTCACGCCGCTTTGCAATTGTTTTGATGTTTAAGAGGTCCCAATCAGTAACGTTGTGAGAAATTGAGTTGCTTCCGTATGAACCAGTACCTAAAGTAAGGGATGGAGTCATGTTGTTGTAAATGTTACCGATACCACCAATACCAGATGGTGAGTTAACAATAATCCGTGAAGCACGCATTTCAAGACCGTACTTAGTAGCTAAGTCATCATCAAGGGTGTGGATAGCAGCAGTGTGTCCTTCACCACCGTAGTGTAATAATTGAGCACAGATGTCAAAGGCATTTTCGTGGGAAGTAGCCTTGTACATTGTCAATACTGGTGAAAGCTTTTCAGCTGAAAGTGGGTACTTGTCACCAACACCTTCATATTCAGCAATAATAACCTTAGTGTTGTCAGGAACCTTGATTCCACACATGTCGGCAATAGCGTTTGCTGAACGACCAGCGATTGGACCACGAACTTGATGACGATCTGGGTCAATGAAGCCATCAGTAAACTTGTCAATTTCATTTGGCTTCAAGAAGTAACAGTTCCACTTTTGGAATTCTTCCTTAACCTTGTCGTAAATTTCTTCATCAACAACTACAGAGTTTTCAGTAGCACAAATCATACCATTATCGAATGTCTTGGAAAGAACAATATCGTAAACAGAACGTTCGATGTTAGCAGTCTTTTCGATGTAAGCTGGACCATTACCAGGACCAACACCAAGGGCAGGGTTACCAGAACTGTAAGCTGCCTTAACAAGAGAAGGACCACCAGTTGCTAAAATAGTAGCAGTATTAGGGTGTTGAAGTAATGCAGTAGTGTTTTCACGACTACTTTCAGGAAGCCATTGAATCATGTTCTTTGGGGCACCAGCCTTTTCAGCGGCTTCTTGAAGAATCTTAGCAGTCTTGATAGATGACTTCATTGCTTGACGGTGGAATGAGAAGATGATGGTATTCCGCGTCTTAGCACTGATGATTGACTTAAAGATAGTAGTAGAAGTTGGGTTAGTAACAGGAACGATTCCGGCAATGATACCAAGAGGATCGGCAATCGTGATAGTTTGATCTTCATCGTTGTCTTCGATAATACCAACAGTCTTATCGTGACGGATGTTGTTCCAAATATATTCACTTGCGTAGATGTTCTTGATAGCTTTATCTTCGGCAATACCACGACCAGTTTCATTAGCAGCGTCAACAGCTAAATCCATGTGGTGTTCTTCAGCAGCGAGGGCCATTGCTTGACAAATTTTGTCAACTTGCTCTTGTGAGTAGTAACGTAATTGTTCGAAAGCAGCTTGGCTCTTAGCCATTAAATCATCAACTAGCTTTTGAGCATTTTGCTTTTTCTCTTCAGCAGTTAATTCTTTCTTTTCAACTTGTTTCTTGTTGTTAGCAGGCATAATTGAAATCTCCTTTTTCAATTCTTTTTCTTTGTTAACTTTTGAACATGTATAATATTACTACATTTTTTTGGTTTGTAAATACCTTTGTGAACATTTAAACAATGGTTATTTTTGTTGAATTCGCTTACATTGTTGTAGGAATAAAGCTGATATGACAGTAAAAAATATTGGTATTATTTTTAAATGACCTGATAAGTAAATTATCCAAAATCAGATTAATTGATTTAGATTTCACAATAGCGAATTAATAATAATATTTTAGGAAAAAGGATTCCTTGTTTGAATAATCTTTAATTAAAAAAGTTGAAAATGGGATCTAAATGAAATTATGTAGTTGGTGGGCATGAAATTTTATGTCATATATAGTTGACACAAATTATAACTCTGTTAAAATATAATCATTAAATGTCATTTATATATGACAAAAGGTAAGGAGGAGAAGTGATTATTGAACCGAGTTCGTCGATTTAGGAAACAGCAACAATTATCACAATTTGAGTTGGCAAAAGAAATCGGAGTTGCACGGCAAACGATTAGCTTAATTGAAAGTGATAAGTATAACCCATCACTAGAACTATGCCGACGATTAGCGGTCGCGTTAAAGACAGATTTAAATTCACTTTTTTGGGAGGATTCAAATGATAAAAGAAAAACTGCGGACTAAACTTCTTAAACTATCATATGGAATTAGTGGCTCGATTGATGAGTATCAAGAACGAGAACTTGATCGCCTTGGTAATTCTGGCTATTTATTACTTACATTACTAGCACCCTTTATCCTATTTGTCTCGGTTATAGTGGTGTTTATTGCTGGGTACAAGGCTGCTTTTTGGTTTGCTGTTTGTAGTCTATTTACCTTATTTATTGTCGTCACTTGGTATTTTTATATTGTAGCTATTCGCCAAAAAGTATTAATGAATGAAGTTGGTTCGGGTGAAGTTAATCAAAAACGGAAAATTGCTATTAAACGTGGAATAATTACTGGAATATTTTTTACATTAATTGAGTTTATTGCTCAAGTAATTATTTATCAAAGCTATGCTATCAAATGGAATTTTACAGCAGGGCTCATTGTAATTTTTGGCTCTGTACTTTTGGGAATATTTGCTGGGTTGCTATCTGCCGGAATAACGTGGAAGAATATTAAAAAAATTAACTGATACTTAAGAAAAAGCGTGATCAAAATATTCGTAATTACATCTTAGTATATAAAAATGGGGACTCCAGAGTTCAACATAGTCGAACTCTGGAGTCCCCATTTAGTATTTAAGCAATTAAAGCTTATATTTTAATTTAATCGCGAGCATTAATATCTTTCCCTGCATTTGGATCTTTAACGTCATAATCGCTATCATTCATTGCTTCAACGGCTCCCATGCGATATCCATTACCGACTTGGCTAAAAAAATCATGGTTAGAAGTTGAAGTTGAAATACCGTTCATAACAACTGGGTTAACGTCAGAAGCAGTATCAGGGAAGAGCGGATCTTGACCAAGATTCATTAAGGCCTTATTAGCGTTATAACGAATAAAGGTTAATACATCGTCTGTCCAGCCAACTTGATCATAAAGAAGGTGGGTATACTTTTCTTCATTATCATAAAGTTCATAAAGGAAGTTATACATCCAGTCTTTCATATCTTGTTGTTGCTTTTCAGTCCGATCCCGCATTCCTACTTGGAACTTGTATCCAATGTAAGTTCCGTGAACAGATTCATCACGAAGGATTAATTTGATGATTTCAGCAACGTTGTTTAACTTGTTGTGTCCAAGATAATATAGAGGAGTATAGAAACCAGAATAGAATAAGAACGTTTCAAGGAAAACATTAGCTACTTTTTTCTTGAGTGGATCTTGGCTTGGATCAAGATACATATTAGCAATCTTCACAGCCTTGTTTTGCAAATATTCTTCCGTATCAGACCATTCAAAGATTTCTTTGATCTGTTCAGGGGTATTAAGAGTAGAGAAGATTGTGGAATAACTCTTAGCATGAACTGATTCCATGAATTGAATGTTATTAAGAACGGCTGTTTCATGAGGAGTCTTAACATCCTCTTTAAGGGCAGTTAAACCAGCTTCTGACTGAACAGTGTCAAGAAGAGTTAATCCACCGAAAACGTGGCCAACAGTCCATTGATGATCATCATCTAATTCACGCCAGTCATCCATATCATTAGCAACAGGAATCCGGGTATCAAGCCAGAATTGTTCTGTTAACTTTTCCCATGTGGCTTTATCGATCATGTCCGAAACTTCATTCCAGTTGATCGCATTATATTGAGTTACAGGTTTAAATTCTTCCAGTTTCATTGATTGAGCTCCTCCAAATACATTGCTCTTGGTAAGTGGTATTTTTTACCAAAAAGCCATTTGTATACATAATATCAAGTTTACCAGTGCCCAACATTTAAATCAAATTTCAATTGGGCTTAGATTACACAGCTTTCACATTGGTTAGCACCAATCTCATCGCTATCATCAGTAAACGTCCGAATATAATAAATTGATTTAATACCACGCTTATAAGCATAGTGTCGTAAGATGTTTAGGTCACGGGTAGTCATTTTATCTGTACGACCATCTTTCCATTCATAAAGCCCAGCAGGAATCGTTGAACGCATAAAGAGCGTCATTGAAAGTGATTGGTCAACGTGTTGCTGAGCAGCGGCATATGTATCGATTACTTTCCGCATATCCATATCGTAAGCTGACCGGTAATAAGGCATAGTGTCATTAGAAAGGTATGGGGCTGGATAATAGATTTTACCAATCATTTTTTCTTGCCGTTCTTCAACACGGTTAATGATCGGGTGCAAGCTGGCAGTGGAATCATTAATGTAAGAAGTTGAACCATTTGGCGCAACAGCAAGACGATATTGATTATAGAGACCATCTCGCATAACATTTTCCTTTAGCTTTTGCCAATCTTCAGTGCTTGGAATAAAAATCCCGTCAAAAAGATCCTTAACTACATCAGATTGCGGTCCCCAATCCTTAGTGACGTACTTATCAAAGTATGTTCCATTCGCATACTTGCTGTTTTCAAAATCATGGAAAGTTTCATGTCGTTCTTTAGCAATCTCATTTGAAGCGACAAGTGACCAGTAGTTTAAAAGCATGAAGTAAACACCGGTAAATTCAATAGCAACCGGACTGCCGTATTGAATATGGTGCTTAGCAAGGTAGCTGTGCAGTCCCATTGCCCCTAAACCAACAGAGTGCGCAAGACGGTTTCCGTTTTGAATAGTCGGCACAACGTCTAAGTCTTCTACATCACTGATTCGTGTTAAACCGCGCATTATTGCCTTAATAGATTTACCAAAATCAGGACTTTCCATCATATTTGCAATATTAGTTGAGCCAAGGTTACAACTAATATCAATTCCCATTTCTGAGTATGATTGATCGTCGTTTACCCGTGCAGGTACTTGTACTTGAGCAATTTCTGAACAAAGGTTGCTCATGACAATTTTACCATTGATTGGATTATCACGATTTTCTGTATCGATATTAATAATGTATGGGTAGCCAGATTCTTGCTGGAGTTTACTAATCTCATCTTCAAGATCACGGGCATTAACCTTTTTCTTCCGAATCTGATCATTTGCTACGAGATTGTCGTACTCCTTAGTAATATCAACGTAAGAGAATGGTACTCCGTAAACTTTTTCGACATCGTAGGGACTAAATAAGTACATTTCAGCATTCTTTTCAACTAACTCATAGAACTTATCAGGAACAGTAATTCCGAGTGAAAGAGTCTTAAGGCGGATTTTTTCATCAGCATTCTCTTTCTTTGCTCCCAAGAATTCAATGATGTCTGGATGGAAAACGCTAAGGTAAACTACTCCGGCACCTTGCCGTTGACCCAGCTGATTAGAATAGGAGAAACTATCTTCCAATAATTTCATGACCGGCACTACGCCGCTAGCCGCACCCTTAATCTTTTTAATCGGTGCACCAGCTTCACGGAGGTTGCTTAGGTTGATTCCGACACCGCCACCGATCTTTGAGAGCTGGAGAGCAGAATTAATAGTTCGACCAATCGTGTTCATATCATCGGTTGTTTGAATAGCAAAGCAAGAAACAAATTCTCCACGCCGCTTCCGTCCAACGTTAAGAAATGTCGGCGTTGCAGGCTGGTAGCGCTGGTGAATAATTTCATCGGCAAGCTGCATTGCTAATTCTTCATTTCCATTTGCCAAATAAAGAGCATTCATGGCAACACGGTCAATGTAGTTTTCAAGGTAGTATTCCTTATCATTCGTCCGCAAAGCATATTGTGCGTAGAACTTATATGCGGCCATAAATGAATGAAAGTGAAAGTCTTGTGCTTTTAAGTAGTCATAAAGTTTTTCAACAAATGCCTCGCTATATTTGCTCATAAAGCCGTCTTCAATATAGTCGTTCTCCTCTAACCATTGAAAACGTTCCTTTAATGAAGAAAACTTTTTAGTGTTCGGGACAACGTTATTTTTGATAAAGTCTTCCAAGGCTAACTTATCTTTATCTAGCTGAATTTGTCCGTTCTTAGGGATGTTTACTTCGTTGTTGTAATCGTAATATTTTACTTTGGTCATATCGATATCAGATAACGCCATTTTAATAACTCACTTTCTGGATTAATTTGATTATGTCAATAAAGAAGCCAGCACACCAATAGCGAATTGATGCCTGGCAAGAGTGCTGGATTAATTAAAATTAAGCAAGCTGGTTTAATTGATCAGGACGAAAACCAGAAAATGCTTGACCGTTGGGAAGTTTTACAACAGGGGTTGCCATAAAACCTTCAGATTTAAGTTGGGATATGTATTCTGGCTGTTCATCTATATTATGTTCAATAAACGAAATTTTGTGTTGTTCGAGGAAATGTTTTGTCATTTTGCATTGAATACAATTATTTTTTGAAAATACAGTTACCATTTTCATGAGGCCTCCTAATCGGTTAGTCGATGTTTTCTAGTATAACGGGGAATTGAAAAAAATCAATTAAAAAAGCACTATATTTCGTGTTGAATAAATAGTGAAACACAATATATAGTGCTTAAGCTAGTGATTAACACCTGTGAAACTTTTTTTGACGCCGTTTGTAAAATTAAGTTAGAAAAATAAAAAAGCCATTTGTGATAGACTTTTGAATAACCACAAACAAAAGTAAAGGAACATCACAAATGACTTATAAACATCTTACCACACGTGAACTAACCCTCATAGCTAATTTTTGGCACCAAGGTACGAAGGCTTATCAAGCTGCTAAACTGCTTAAACGAAGCCAAGAAACTATTTACCGAGTCTATCGATTTCTTGATAGCGGTAAGACCATTGCACAGTATCTTAAGGCTTACCAACGGAATAAGCAGCGTTGTGGTCGTAAGCAGGCTCAGCTAGCCAAGGATGAGATCAGCTACATCAATGAGCAGGTTAAAGCGGGCTGGACACCTGATACGATCATTGGTCGAGCAGAACGGACAATTAGCTGTAGTATGCGGACACTTTATCGGATGTTTGCTCGTGGACAGTACAATTTTGCCGTCCAGCAATTACCGATGAAAGGCAAGCGACACCCCAATGGCTATGTCGAACGACGTGGTAAGGCGGGGCATCTCGGTCGGAGTATTTACCAGCGATACCATGATTTTCCTCACTACCAACACGAGTTTGGTCACTTTGAAGCTGATACTGTTCAAGGAAAAGCTCATCGTGGTGCGGTCATGACCTTGGTGGAACGTCAATCTAAGGTGATGATTGTGCTTAACGTTCATCGTAAAACTGATGAAGCAGTTAACTATCACTTGGATAAATGGCTTTCTAAAATACCTCGTCATTTCGTTAAGTCGATTACCTTTGATAATGGTAAGGAATTCGCGGGCTGGCGTGAGATTGCCAATAAACATGATCTTCATACTTATTTTGCGGAGGTTGGAGCGCCCAATCAACGCGGCCTGAATGAAAACAATAATGGTATCTTACGTCGTGACGGTCTCAGTAAACGATTAGACTTCCGTAATTTACCAGATGAACTAATCACCCAGCTGATGCACAAACGAAATACTATTCCACGGAAGTCACTTCACTACCGCACACCACTTGAAGTATTCCTAAGTCACGTCACAGATGAACAGCTTTCAACATTTTTCTAATTTAAATTGACATTTCGGG
>NZ_JACIVD010000052.1:0-4209 GCF_014145555.1 Limosilactobacillus albertensis | reverse complement strand
CCCGAAATGTCAATTTAAATTAGAAAAATGTTGAAAGCTGTTCATCTGTGACGTGACTTAGGAATACTTCAAGTGGTGTGCGGTAGTGAAGTGACTTCCGTGGAATAGTATTTCGTTTGTGCATCAGCTGGGTGATTAGTTCATCTGGTAAATTACGGAAGTCTAATCGTTTACTGAGACCGTCACGACGTAAGATACCATTATTGTTTTCATTCAGGCCGCGTTGATTGGGCGCTCCAACCTCCGCAAAATAAGTATGAAGATCATGTTTATTGGCAATCTCACGCCAGCCCGCGAATTCCTTACCATTATCAAAGGTAATCGACTTAACGAAATGACGAGGTATTTTAGAAAGCCATTTATCCAAGTGATAGTTAACTGCTTCATCAGTTTTACGATGAACGTTAAGCACAATCATCACCTTAGATTGACGTTCCACCAAGGTCATGACCGCACCACGATGAGCTTTTCCTTGAACAGTATCAGCTTCAAAGTGACCAAACTCGTGTTGGTAGTGAGGAAAATCATGGTATCGCTGGTAAATACTCCGACCGAGATGCCCCGCCTTACCACGTCGTTCGACATAGCCATTGGGGTGTCGCTTGCCTTTCATCGGTAATTGCTGGACGGCAAAATTGTACTGTCCACGAGCAAACATCCGATAAAGTGTCCGCATACTACAGCTAATTGTCCGTTCTGCTCGACCAATGATCGTATCAGGTGTCCAGCCCGCTTTAACCTGCTCATTGATGTAGCTGATCTCATCCTTGGCTAGCTGAGCCTGCTTACGACCACAACGCTGCTTATTCCGTTGGTAAGCCTTAAGATACTGTGCAATGGTCTTACCGCTATCAAGAAATCGATAGACTCGGTAAATAGTTTCTTGGCTTCGTTTAAGCAGTTTAGCAGCTTGATAAGCCTTCGTACCTTGGTGCCAAAAATTAGCTATGAGGGTTAGTTCACGTGTGGTAAGATGTTTATAAGTCATTTGTGATGTTCCTTTACTTTTGTTTGTGGTTATTCAAAAGTCTATCACAAATGGCTTTTTTATTTTTCTAACTTAATTTTACAAACGGCGTTTTTAAGAATTGATTGTTTATTTGCGTAAAAAAACACCTCCCACATTCTCGTAGGAGGCGCTGATATCCATCAATACCAGTTCTTATATAATGTCAAGTACTAATTATTATAAATAATTGTATATACTAAAAGTACTTCAAAATTCAATATTTTTTGAAGCCTAATACTATATAAATGCAGATACATTTAATGGGAATCTTTTGTATAATCGTAAGTTTGATTAGTGCGAACCAAATTTATGATAGTCCTATTTAAATGATTAGCACATGCAATAAGAGCCATCAAATTATGCTTAGAATATGGTGGCTCTTTTAGTTTGTAATAGTAATCTATTAAGTGATTTTTTATACGGCCTTTATTTCTTAACATACTCCTAATCGTTTCAAATTCTACCAATCAAGCGTAGGTGTTACCCCGTCTATTTATTGAATCTCCCTTTATATTCTGGCCGGATTGATAGCGATTCAAATCAATACCTACAAATGCATTTAGTTTTTTATAGGTTCCAAATTTAAAAAATCAAAAATTATGGTCCGGTTTTCTATATCAAAGACTAGAAATTTAATAGTTATTTCTCAGTCTCATTTAATTTACGCCTATTAAAAGGAAATGAAAAAGTCATTACCTTTTTATAAGTACTATTTAGGAGTATTATATATTGCTCTTAACGCTTTTATATCATTAGGCTGGATTAGTTTTTCAGTTGTAATAGGATACATTAGTGAATTTTTGTCTGATTCATTATGATTTAAGCCAATAGCATGTCCGAGTTCATGAGCTATTGTATGAACTTTTTGGAGAGTATTGTACTTTTCAAAGAAGTAATCATTTAAATAAATATCTTGTGTTGGTATAAAATAACCGGATTGATTATCTACGTTTGAATAAGTAAGACCACTTGTTTTTGCTCCAGGATCAAAATTTTTATAAATGATGATATCAGCATTTGTTGGATCATTTATAAGAATAAACTTAAATACGTTTGTTGAATTCCAATCTTTAATAGCAGTTACAATATAAGGAGTTAGTTGTGAACTGCTAGAATCTATAAAGACTTTTGCTGTAGGCTTTTTCCATTTTCTAATGGATTTATTATATCCTTTATAATTATCAATTTTTACATAGTTAAAGGTATTATCGGTTATTGAAGCGGATATATTGTTAGTGAAAAAACATACATTTATAAATGAAAAACAACCAATAATTAAAACTATTTTTTTCAAAAGTATCATTCCTTTTAATTAGATATTATTTGTATTGTATATAATATGAGTAACAATATCTATTATTTGTATTATAATAATGCTTGTTAATATAAGTTTAATGTTGAAAATAAGATCTGGAAACTTAGAATTGTCGTAATTTAATTAGCTTCTACTTTTAAATAAAATTGTTATTTATTGGCTAATTTTTAAGATGGATCCCTAATATTTATATTTAGCTAGTTAAAAATAATATAATTAATTTTCTAATAATAATTCTAATAGGTAAATAATACTTTAATAAATAAACGGTAGTTTGAAGTTATAACGAATTGAGTAGTTCAAACTAGTTCCCTGTTTCAAAATTCTTTTAAAGCACTTTATAAATTTAATTATATTTTAGTGAAGGAAATTTATAGTTTAGAGTGATTTCTAGTCTTCGATTATGTAAATTAAAAATTAAGATTAGTAGCTATAAATATGGTAAAAGAATATAATCTATAAAGATATTATCTTTCGAAAGGAAGTAGATGGTTATATGTGGATACAAATGGGTTTAGATTTGAACAATCAATTTTATCAAGAAATTAACCGACAAAATACTTTTTACTTTTGGATAATTGGAATTGTTCTTACTGTATCGATAGCAATAACTGCTTTCTTTGGCGTTTTGCAGTGGCGTTTATCTGATAAACAGATTGAAAAAATGAAATAGGTATAAAAGAGAAGTTAATTAATGAATATGATCTTGATAAATTAGAAAATAGGTTAGCTATATTAAACAATCAGGTTAATGAGCTAATGAAAAAACAAGAGCAATTAACTCAAGTACATGGATATATTTTGATTCGCCGTTTGTAAAATTAAGTTAGAAAAATAAAAAAGCCATTTGTGATAGACTTTTGAATAACCACAAACAAAAGTAAAGGAACATCACAAATGACTTATAAACATCTTACCACACGTGAACTAACCCTCATAGCTAATTTTTGGCACCAAGGTACGAAGGCTTATCAAGCTGCTAAACTGCTTAAACGAAGCCAAGAAACTATTTACCGAGTCTATCGATTTCTTGATAGCGGTAAGACCATTGCACAGTATCTTAAGGCTTACCAACGGAATAAGCAGCGTTGTGGTCGTAAGCAGGCTCAGCTAGCCAAGGATGAGATCAGCTACATCAATGAGCAGGTTAAAGCGGGCTGGACACCTGATACGATCATTGGTCGAGCAGAACGGACAATTAGCTGTAGTATGCGGACACTTTATCGGATGTTTGCTCGTGGACAGTACAATTTTGCCGTCCAGCAATTACCGATGAAAGGCAAGCGACACCCCAATGGCTATGTCGAACGACGTGGTAAGGCGGGGCATCTCGGTCGGAGTATTTACCAGCGATACCATGATTTTCCTCACTACCAACACGAGTTTGGTCACTTTGAAGCTGATACTGTTCAAGGAAAAGCTCATCGTGGTGCGGTCATGACCTTGGTGGAACGTCAATCTAAGGTGATGATTGTGCTTAACGTTCATCGTAAAACTGATGAAGCAGTTAACTATCACTTGGATAAATGGCTTTCTAAAATACCTCGTCATTTCGTTAAGTCGATTACCTTTGATAATGGTAAGGAATTCGCGGGCTGGCGTGAGATTGCCAATAAACATGATCTTCATACTTATTTTGCGGAGGTTGGAGCGCCCAATCAACGCGGCCTGAATGAAAACAATAATGGTATCTTACGTCGTGACGGTCTCAGTAAACGATTAGACTTCCGTAATTTACCAGATGAACTAATCACCCAGCTGATGCACAAACGAAATACTATTCCACGGAAGTCACTTCACTACCGCACACCACTTGAAGTATTCCTAAGTCACGTCACAGATGAACAGCTTTCAACATTTTTCTAATTTAAATTGACATTTCGGG
>NZ_JACIVD010000051.1:0-16219 GCF_014145555.1 Limosilactobacillus albertensis | reverse complement strand
TAAAAGAAAAAGACACCGACCAGCCCGTCGATGTCTTCAAAATACCCTCGAAAGGATATATAAAACATTGGAAACTAATTATAACATGAATCAACTTAGTTTGAACATACCTACTGCCTATGAACCTGAATTAAACCATCCTGCTCGTTATATTAACCAATTAGTTGAAGGCCTTGCGATCCGCAAGCCTAATATTATGGGGCGACCAAGGGAATACGATCCGAGAATGTTATTAAAATTGGTCCTTTTAGCCTACAGTTACGGTATTATTTCCTGTCGGAAAATTGAACGCTTTGCTCGTGAAAATATTGTCGCAATGTGGTTAACTCAAGAACAGCGACCAACTTACCGTACGATTGCTCGCTTTGTGATTTCTAAGGACTTAGAAGAAATGATCCAAAGCAGTTTTAAGGAGTTTCATGACTACTTGAAAGCTCAAGGAATGATTGATGAGGCTTCATTTATTGATGGCACTAAAATTCTGGCTAACGCAAATAAGTACTCCTTTGTTTGGAAGAAGCGTACGATCAAATATAGTGAATTAAACGTTGAAAAAGCCCGTAAACTGCTTCAAGAAATCAAGCAAGCTGAAGTTAAAATCGACGTTGACGAGAATAACTTTGACGTTGATCAGCTCGATACTATTATTGCGCTTCTTGAACAACGTATCGAAGAATTGAATCAACAGGTAAGCGAAACCGCTAAGGTTTCGCCTAATCCGGCCAAACAAGAACGACGCCACGCCAAAAAATATCGCCGCGCTTTAGAACACTGTCGCCAAAAAAATTTAGAATATCGTACTCAAATGCAGATCGCTGGTTCACGGAATAGCTACTCTAAAACAGATCACGCAGCTACTTTTATGCGCGTTAAAGAAGATCCAATGCGTAATGGACAAACTAAGCCGGCATATAATCTTCAAATTATGACTAATTCGCAATTTACGCTTGGTTATGACTTAATGCAAAACCCCACTGATACGAGAACACTAATTCCATTTCTTAAGCAGCTCGCCCAGAACGAAGTTTTGGGACGAGAAATTGTAGCCGATGCTGGTTATGGGTCTGAACGTAATTATAAATATCTTGAAGATGAGTTGCCTGATTGCACCGCCCTAATTCCTTATAGCACGATGATTAAAGAGAATAGTCGCAAATGGCGCTCTGATGATCGAAAGGTTATGAATTGGGAATACCATGAAGACGATGATTACTATGTCAATCCAGCTGGAGTCCGCTTTAATTTTAAACGATACGCTTACCGAAACGATAAATATAAGTTCCATCGCGACTTTAAGGTATATCAAGCCGAAAAGTACGATGAAAATCACCAAGTTATTCCTCAGGCATTAACGCCACGTGGAAATACTAAGTATATTATGGTTAATCCACAATGGGAGTATTTTAAAGCTAAAGCACGTAAGTCGCTTTCAAAGTCCACTACGTATTCTCGTCGCAAGTACGATGTAGAAACTGTTTTTGGAAATTTGAAAGCTTATTTGGGTTTCAAGAGGTTCACGGTGCGTGGTCTCAAGAAAGCCAAAAGTCAGATTGGAATTGCCCTAATGGCACTGAATATGAAAAAGATCGCCGGGAGGCTGTCCATATTTAGTATTAATTTTAAGAAAAGGAAGAACCGCTCAGAATTTCAAATGAAATTCCGAACGGTTCTCTTAATTTAAAGGACTTATGTCACAGCCCCTTTTATTTGAGTAAAATATTCTTTACTACAAACCAATGTTCTGGTAATAAACTACCTGATGCGATCACATTTATTTTATTATTAGCATACAGTTTATAAAATTCATTATCACGAAGCCAATTGACTACATTAATTCTTCTAAAGCCTTTCAACTTATTACCTCCAAATAAAAAAGCCAGCTATTAAGCTGACTTCCCATATGCTCTTGTAGCAAAAACTTTATCGCCTATTCGAACGTAAATTCTGATTCCTTTTTTCAGCCCTTTTGCCAATTCGCTCACAGTAACTAACGAATAGCCATCTTGCTGTGCTAATATAACAGGCAAAACAGAATCGCGTTCATAATAAAAATAAATGCAATTCACGTTGGTCATCCCCCTTATAATGTTACTAATCATTTAGGCAAAAAATATTCCTATTGGCTGACTATACAATAAAGAGTAGTATTAATATTGATATCAATTTAAGAAAGGTGTGATGATTTTTGTCACAGTTTTTGGGTATTAATGCACTCTAGTTATAAGGAAAATGTCAGCTATTGAAATTGAAAGTCTATGTGTCTTCAAAGATAAGACTGGTTATCAAATCTGAGAAAATTCAGCTTTTAATAGTAAATAGTGAAGTGTAGATATTCCTTCTTACTGCCAACTATGAAGCTCAGTTTCAGTAGATTTCGAAGTTTAGCGACAGACAAATTTTATAAGTTGGATAACCCTTTAAGAAGTAATATCAAACTTCGACACAGTACTTATAATTTCTTGCGCATTGTTGGAACAATAACCAATAAAGGCAAGAAGAGCGTGGCAACTTTAGAGTTTAAAAATATTGAAACAGGATCCGTTTGCCAGCGGATCTTATTTTATTTTAAACTCTGATAGCTGATGGACGGAATCGAACCGTACCATTAGGGTGTTCATCCCTACCCTTTATCAGCATAATACAGAGTGCTTATCCCGTAATAGGCTCCGTAGAGTATCTATCACTCTTCAGAAGATAAGCTAACTCCGATTAATCACGGCTTGTTATCTAACTTAAAGGGAGCATATCATCTCCTTTTAATTGGTTACCGTGATAAAAGCCGAGAGACGGATTCGAACCGCGCTTTTGCCACCTTGGATCTTAGCAAGCAGTGTGATTCGTATACACTGCAATTGCGAATATTGAGAATCGAACTCAACAGGTAGCGAACGGGATTTATTCGCACTTACGACCCTCTCACCTGTTCCAAATACTCGCATAATCAGGACTACACAATCTCCGCACCCGGTCGTAGTTTTCCGCCTACTCCTGTAACGGTATTGTTGTCCTTAATCGTTGTAACCTGTTAGCCGTTGAGTTAGATTACGGACTCTTTTGCTGATACAGCACGGCTGCCTGAGACTATTAGAGTAGCATATTGTAAAAATATTTTGGAGAACAGTATTCATTCAAAAAAACAAATTATCAATCATTCGACAATACCATAATAAAACCGATTTCCATTGAAAAACCGCAAATAGTCCGCAGAAAGTCCGCAAGAAATCCGCAGACTTCATTTAGGAACGAGAACTCTCTTATCAGGACAAACTTTAGCAGCTTCCCATAAGGCTTCTTTTTGCATATCCTCGCAAGTTCGTTTGGGGATATTAAGTTCTAATGCTACCTTATCCATTTTCCAATGATGATGGACAAAGCGATAATCAAGGATCAAAGCATACAACTCATGCTCATCTCCCTTACTAGATATATACTGCAGTAAATTTTCCCTAACTTTCCATTCCCGTTCAGCATTTACCCAGTCCGTTATTCTATAGTCTGGATCAAATAGGCTTCCTTTAGGCTGACCATCAAAACTAGGACTGCCTACTGTTATTTTCTTTTGTTGCGCCTCATCTCGCCAATCCCAGTATTGTTTCAGCCATTCTTTAACCTTATCGCATGACTCTTTACGCTTGTACTTTTGAAATATGCTGTTCACGATAAGCTCCCCTTCTTGTGCTATAATAGATTTGTTAATTTATTCGGGAAGCTGTGCATTATCGTGCGCAGCTTTTTTGTTTTTCAACACTTAAAGAAATAGCTTAATTAGCGGCGCCCACAAGTAAGCAATAAGACGAATCAGCATCCCAAGAATCACTAATACTATGGCAAATACGGTTATTCCGGCTATAAATGCTAAGAGATAACCAAGTAGACTAAAAAATAGATCCTTTGCTCTACCAATCATGCTTAACCTCCAACTTATATGGCTTATATTTATTTAACTCAGCTGTTTGCTTTGCATGTTCCTCAGCATGTTCTCTCATTCGTCGATGCTTCTTTTTTATCGCAGAACGTTTACTTTTCTTCTTTGGCTTCTTCATGTTTAATCACCTTTCTGGGCATAATTGATGCACGGGGATGACTAGCAGCATATCTTTGAGCATCATGCAATTCATTAAATACATGAATTAATTCAAGTTTTCCATATTCATCTAGCTTCATATCCTTGACAACATAGACAATGCCATAATCTGTTTGCTGCTTTAATTCATCCCTAGCAATTACTTTGATTGCGGTTACCTGTGCTTCATTAAATAGTAGTCTGCTAGTAGCTTTTATCCCACTCCCTGATTCAGAGCGAACAACTTCTCCATCATATTTAATCATTCATTTAACTCCTCTGTTTACTAAGCAATCACTGGGAATTTAATTTCATCAAAAGTCTCTTGTTCCAGCTTTTGAATAAAGTCCTTAATATTCTTCTTAGCCTCTACTTGCCATTGGTTGTTGTCGGCCATGAATAATGCTGATTGCATTCCTTCACGCATTCGGAAGATAAACTTACTTGCTGGTTGTTCGACCTCTTGGAATGTCCGGAAAGGAATTAGCTTTACTGGATTAGGAACCATTACTTCATCAACACTAGCAACTCCGGAATTAATTTGGACACTTTGACTAACTCCATCATCAGTTTGTTGATGAACAGTTTCATCACGTAAGTTGCTGACAACCTTTAGGATAATTTCACGGTCTTTATTTTCTTCAAATTGGGATTGCAGCATAATGACCATTGCTTCTTGATCAAGGTATTGTTCAAAATTAATATCATCAGTTATTGCCTTAACTTCAACATAACGTGGACGTTGACCGCCAGTGGTTAGGTTACCAATCACCTCAACAGCAGTTGGACTAATTACGTGAATTTGTAAGTTATCGTTAATATGCTGTCCTTCACTTTCTAGCCATTCAACTAAGCTTGTTAATTGATTCAGACGTAGGGTATGAGCAATGATTGGATCATTCAAGAGTGCAGCATCCCCATCATTATCAAGTAAATATTGCCGACCATTTAGCCCTTTTATAAGTCGGTTACCGTGAGCATCATCTACAAGTTGTTCAAATTGGGTTAATTCACCGTTAATTTTTGTTTCCATGAGTTAGTTCTCCTCTTCATTTCGTTTTATGATTTGTTTAATTAATTCCATACAGTCATCCATGACAGTTTGCTGACTAAATGGTGGCTGATTAGCGTGAGCAGTATCAAAACCAATGAAGCAGTCATCTGGTAGATCATCCAGCTTTCCGTATTCTGGAGTCCAGGTTATTCCCCCCCACACAGATAAACATGATTCTGCTTCTGCCAAATGACTGTAATAATAATCGCTCGGCAATAGTTCAACATACCCGCAATAATAATCTTGAAGTGGCAAAAAGGGAGCAGGTATACCAGCAAACTGGTGCATCTTGCGGATAATTACTCTTCGTCCTTTGCACTCTCCCTCAAAAACCGTCTTGTTAATACTTGGTTCTTGCATTTACTAGTTCTCCTTCTTTTGCAAATCAATAACTTTCCGCTTTTCTTCTTTTTCCACTTCTTCGACTGGTTCGCCAGTATCAGTCTTAGCTTTGCCGTCATCTGGATCAATATAGGTTTGGCCCTTAACACCGTACTTAAGCTCATTAACATGGACTGCACCCTTGCTATCACGACCAAGTAACATAGTAGTCGGTACCCCAATTTCTGGTGCAAGAGTAGTTTTAACTTCAATCGTGACATCAGATGCATCACGTTTTTCATTGGGAGTAAGCGTGATATTAAGTTGCACTTTGCGCTTCTTAGTTGGGTCTGTATTAGGATCCAAAATATTATCGGCTACTTGCTTTAATGCCCGATTGAGTTTGACCTGTACCCCCCCTTCGGCAATTTCTGATAAATCAAAATTAATTTCTTTTTTCTTACTCATAGCTCTTCTCCTCCACATCAATAAACATTTGTCCATCTTCACAGTAATAATCAAGCTTCCATCCGTTGCGTCGCATTAAATGAATTAATTTTTTAGCAATCTTCTCACCATCAACACCAACATCAAATAAGTGATACAATTCTGGCTCCATTACAAAGTCATCACAGCCTAATGCTGCCATATCAATTGGCAAATAAAGCCGATTATAACGACCTTTATCATGTAACTGATGGGCTAAATTAACTTGCATGATGTCAAATAACTGATCCTCCATCATGCTTTTATCGCCTTGCCGCCGTTTGGCAACGTAATCATGTCGTAAGTAATTTTTTAATTCCATATTCATCCCCGCTTATTAATCATATTGACTACGGCTACGCTTAAAATTCCTATCGTGTGTACCAACTGACCAATCCTTATATTTTTCTAAATAATATTTAAGCCTGTTTTGAATTGCTTCATCAGCCTTATATTGCCCATTTTCTATATGTGATATAAGAGCATTGTCAACACCACTCAAAGTACTAAGTGTTTCCTGCGAAATACCTAGTCGTTGGCGTTCTTTCAAAAGCCAACTTCCAAATATTGTATATCGATACGGGTATTTTCTTTTTCCATAGCAAACCTTGCACATCTTTCTGAGCTGTAAGTTACGAACGCTCGTTTTGAACACATGCCCACACTTATTAGCTTTAACAATAACTTTTTTATCGCAGCCTTTATATTCACTAATCAATGTGAAATCTTCTCCTAGCCACTCAACAAACTTTTTCTTACCTTCTGCTAATCGTTTTTTATGAAGGCTATCCCAGTAGCACTGTCTGCATCCCTGTCCTTTAAGAAGGTTACCCGCTCTGCTAATAAAAATTACTTTGTCACATTTCTTGTGGTAAACATACACAGGATTATCATAACCGTTGTAATTGCCAGCTAGCTTAAACTCATCTCCCCAAACATTTGCTAACTTCTTTTCAAATTCCTCGTTACTTAATTTAGGACGATTATAGAAATCATTCTCTGTTTGAAGAATCCAGAGGTAGTAGTTATTATTCAAACTTATCAACCCATTCTGAAATGTTATAAAGTTCTTTCAGTTCTGCTGTATGAGGCATTTTAATCACTTCGCTAAATGCCATAAAGTTATCGGTATCGTTACGGATAAAGTAAACGTCCTTTGCTTTTCTGCTTAATGAATCACATTGGATTGCTACGCCATTCATCCCCCTAATAGCCATATTGAATAGCAAAAAAGGAACTGCACGGTCAGACATTTCTTCCACTTGATACCAATACCTGCGTGGATCATACGTGAAGATTGATAGAAATTGCAACTGCTTATTGTCGTGAAAAGGATTGCCAACTCGGTCATGCAAACAATCATCCCACCAACGTTTTATTAAAATTCCACCAGTACCCGCAGCAACTTCAAAGTAATGGCTATTTGATTTATCGTCATCAACCAAGCGATTGAGTAATGTTGCGATGCTATCAGGAGTGAAATCCTGTTTTTTACTCTTCCGTTCTGCTTGTTCATCCTCAAAATACTCATGGAACCAGTCAAACTTTAAGTCAGTTGACACTTTCAAGAACCTCTTAAATACCTCTGACCGTTTTCGATCGTTAAGCATTAGCTGTAGCATTCTTTCCGGAGCCTTATAAGACTCATCAATGCCTAATAGTTTATTAACTGTTTTTGTATCAAATTGCATTAATCCACCTCAAATTCCTGCCATTACGGACATGATTTTGTTGTCATCTTCTTGGGCTAATTCATCAAGAAGGTGGATATACACTCGTTGAGTTGTCTCAGTGTCACCATGTCCTAAACGTTTGGCCACCGATTGAATAGACACACGATTTGCAATTAAAATCGATGCGTGGGTATGTCGTAACCCGTGAACTGTTATTCGATGAACTCCAGCTTCCCAACACATCTTTTCTAACTTGCTATTAAAGGTGCTATTAAAAATACGTGGTTCACCATGCACAGGGGACACTTTACCGATAGATGTATACCATGTCGGCCATATCGGGGCATCCGGAGCTAACCCTTCCATGTGCCTTTGTAAATCCATAAGCGTCTTATAATCAATTTTGATTATCCTGACCGAATATTTATTTTTAGTTGGCATAAACTTGCCGTATTCATCACTGCCATACTCTTTCGACTTGTAGTTAAAAGTCTTGTTGATATAAATAGTCATATTGTCCATGTCAACATCTTTGGGAGTTAAGCCGAGCGTTTCTGCAAAGCGAGCACCGGTTCTTAAACTAAAGTCAAAGAAGTCACCCCACCCTGTTTTGTCTTGACGAAAGACTTGCTCCAGCTTTTTAACCTCATCAATTTCCAAATATTTTGGTCCTTTATCTTTAATCTGAACTGAGGAAGTAATCTTAATTTTGTGATTAGGATTTTTTCCTGTAATCCATCCTTCATAAACAGCATCATCAATTGCTGGTGCAATGTGATGGTAAAAGTCAGTTACCGTTGTCTTTTGATGAGTTTGGCCATAAAGATTTATTAATCTTTGTAAATCTTCACGGGTCATATCACCAAGCACCAAATCTGGAACTAATTTTTTAAGCCATTTCAAAACAAGCTTGTATTTATTTATAGTTACACCTTTAACCGAATTGACTTTGTAAGTCATATACCACTGCTCATAGTATTTCCAAAATTTAATTAAGCGTTTCTTACCTGTTTTTGCCATAAACTACTCCCCTAACTTATACAGCGGAATTTGGGGATGAGCTGTTGCTGTTACAACAACTTTGCCATTGTAAACATCATCATCATGTTTAACTGCAGCTAGGCTATTTAGCCCCTGTTGCTTATATCGATTAAGAACTGTCCGGAGATACTTAAAGGTTGGTCTGTCTGCATTCTCATACATAGAATCAATTGCAAAAGCAACAACTTCTTCTCCAAGCTCATTAACGAATAGTAGCAGTTCTTGTTTTAATTTTTCGGATTCGATTTTGTTATACAGGTTGGAAATAATTTTGGCACTAGTACTAGTAGTCTTATTATTTAAACTAGACTTACCTATACTAGACTTATCTAACCTATACTTACCTAGACTCGGTTTACCATTGGTTGTCACTTGGTTGCCATCTGGTTGCCAAGTGGGTGCGGCCCCGTCATTACTGGGATTTGAGATGGTATCATCAAAATTCTCATCATCAATTTGTCCGTCACTTGGTTGACAGTTGGTTGTCATCTGGTTTCCATTTGGTTGACGAGTGGTTGACACCTGTCCGTCATTTGGTAAGTCTAAAGGTAATTGTTGAACGCCAATTTTGTAGATTTTGTTACCATCTACTATCAGTTTCTTAAAATCGTCCTGGTGGATAGATGGATGAAAACGGTCCTTTCTAATTTGGTTGTTGATGTTCCAGTGAACTAATGCAACCACCCCATCATCAAACTGAATCACAAAGCCCTTTGCAATCAGCAACTTCAAATCATCTGCTGCAGAATTACACATCCGCTGGATAGCCATCGGATTACTAACAAGACCGCAATCGTCAGCGTGCATATTCAGATGAAAATATAGGTTCTGTGCAGTTGGTGTCATGCTAAGAAACATATCAGTTTCAACAACTGCTTCACTCGTCATTCTTCGTTGTGCCATTAGAGTGCCTCCTGATTAATTAAAACTACGACAGTTACTTTTCTCATCATTAGTTCTGACCTTTCCACCCCATCGCTATATTTAGTTCTTCGCCATACAGGGTGAGCCATTTGAAAAGATCAATTGCTTTATTGTCAAGTGGATCAGAAACACGTAAGTTTCTAATTCTTTTCTTTTGTTCACGTATTTTAGTTGCTGCTTGTTCAGGTTTACTTAATACTTTCATGTGGTATAATCTCCTTGTAAAAATCTTTGCTAAGAAATTTTTACTTGCCATCGGTGCGGTTATCACCGGTGGCTTTTTTATTTGGATTATCAGGGTCGCCTAATGCTCCTAGAATCTTCCAAAATAGAACAAATCCAAAGACTAAGCATAGTCCCGAGCCATAGAATGCAGATAAGAGCATTCCAGCTGTTAGACCTGAACAGACTAGTGCTGGTTCATTCATTTAATCGCCTTCTTTCGTGATACCTTGTCAAACTTAACTAAATTTTCAAAGAAGCGTACCTGCTTCCAAACATAATCATCCCCAACTTGGCCACCACTAAGAAAATGCCAACCAAGCCGATAAAGGACATCTTGGATTGCTTCAAGAGGAAAATCGTATTCCTCCATCAATTCTCGAAGACGCTTAGTGCCATCTTTCATCGAAACACCTTCTTAATATTGTGTTTGCCCTGATACTTCTTCTTAAATACTGATTCATGGCGGATACCAATGCTGTAAGTTGCAGCAAAGGTTAAACAGCCAAGAATTACAATTAATGGCCACACATCATTCATCTCCTAAATTCCTATTTGACTTTTCTTCGAGGCAGTTGCTCTTCCCAATCTATTTCATCAACGTGTTCCCGAATCCATTCTTCAGCTTTAGGAAGATAAATCATTGTTCGCTTACCCCGACCATGTGCGTCTTTTAACCAACCGCCTTCTTGAATGTTAATCTCTGGAAAACGATCAAAGATAAATTGACGAATCCACACAATATCATGTCCTGCAAATAGCCGATTCCTTATCGTTGCATCACGTGGACTAACCCATAGCTCTGTGTTATCAACCATTTCGGTGATTAATTGTTTTGCAAACCCTTTTTTATCTTCTAAGAGCTTGTTAATTATTTTTGTTCTAAATCAGGTGCTGCAATAATCATTTGATATCACCTTCTTATTTCAACGTTGAGACCTGTTAAATCTTATTAATTACGGATAACTACCTGTGCCAGCAAGTAGTTATCTTTTGCTATACTTGAATCATCCCTATAGAAGGAGGTGAATTAACTATGATTAGATGTTTTCTATATTTGAACGGCCGAGAAACTAAATCCAGATATGCTTCTCTTCCTGCAGTTCCAACAACTGGAGCTTTCATCAATGTTAACAACAGTTTGGAACAGCAAATTTACAAAGTCCTTTCTGTTGAATTCATTGATTCATCAGATAGCGTTAATTTAAATGTTCAAAAAGTCTCTAATGTCCCCAAGCGCATTAACTGAACGAATAGATAATTTAGGATCAACAAATTTAACCCAATAAGCATTCATAATGTTTGCTCTGTCAAAAAACATTGCATTTTCCATAAGCAATACGTTCTCGTTTCCAGCTGAGTAGTGTGCTTTACGAATTAGCAGTGTTTTTTTGTTATCCTCAACCACCATTCCAACAATCTCACCAGCAACTTCAACTAGCTTATCTTTTAAAGTTCCTTGTTCTTTCATTGGTATATTTTTCCTCATTCTTTATTGATGAATAATTAAACCAGAACGAATCACTATTACACCTGATTTAATTAGTACAGTCGATTTCCCTATTTTTATGAAGTTACTTTTACTGTTAGCGTCAGTGAAAGTAACTTTTTTCTTTTGCTCTACCACTTTCATCCCTCCATTCCTGCGTATGCAGCAAACTTCTTCCGCCACTCATCCGCTTTGGGACCATGCTGATTACCATTAACAACAGTATTGACATACATTGCTGATAGTCCAAACTTTTCAGCGATAGCACGTTGACTTGTTGGTTGTAACCCTGCACTCTTATTTCTAATAAATTGGATAGCCAGTTTTTCTTTGTAAGATAAATTTGACATATACACACCACACTTTCTTTTAATGATATTGACTTTTTTTAGTCTTTGTTTTAACATTTGAGTATAAAAATAAGCTTATTAAATAAGCTACTTTCAATTAGAACATTGACTAAAATGTTATCTTATCAAGTAAGTATCATATCTCACCAATCAACTTACATTGTAAGTGTATTAGTCTTTGTTTTAATTGTCAATCTATTTTTAGACTTTATTTTAACAGAGAGAAGAAAATATATTATGACTCCATTTGATAGACTAAAAAAATTGGCTGATAAGCAAGGACTATCAGTAAATGAGGTAGAAGAAAAGGTAGGCTTAGGGAAAAACACCTTATATTCTTGGAAAAAGAAAGTTCCGTCTGGAGCTAACCTTACTAAGATTGCCGACTTCTTTAATGTCTCAACTGATTACCTTTTAGGGCGAGATACAAAGAAAAATAAAACAGCCGACCTTGCAGACGAAGATACAGTCTTCACCTACGAGGGTCGGCAAATTCCACCAGAAGATTTAGAATATATGAAACGATTATTGCGTGGTGGTAAGTAATGTTATACCAACAAACAGAAGAAGTTTGCGATTACTTATTGGAAAAAGCTAAAGAATATAAAATTGATGTGGTATGGGATCACTTCTCACCTTATACTCCACCTGGCAGTAGCTATAAATATCGACGGGTGGTAATGAATATCGATTGGCACCGTCCAAAAGAAATCATCTTCCAGTTTGCCCATGAATTAGCCCATGTTATTCACGGCGACCCTGGGGATGTGGTTTATTACCACGCTAGCTTCACTGGTAAGGAATCGGTTGAATATAAAGCAAACGTTGGCGCTGTTGAACTGTTAGTTCCTTTCTATTGTCAAGATACTGATATTCAATGCGTTAATAGTGAAAACTTTATGCAAACTTTCCATGTTCCTCACTATCTTTCAGAGGTAGTAAGGAACAAAATCTGGGACTATTATGTGAAATAATTAATTTACGTCCAAACGTGATTGACGGTAAAAGCTATATAAGGAGTAATTAAAAATGAAAAAGGTACTTATGATATTAGGAGTATTTATGGGAATCGTATTATTTGTTAATACGGCAAGTGCTGATATGAAGCAAGATGCAACACAATCTAATGATCCCAAAGTATTAATGAAATATTTAAACTCAACAAAAGCTGGAAAGAATGTTCCTATTAAGAAAGTAACTAATACCGCTGACAATTCCTATACGGTATATGTCTTAAAGAAAACACCAAAAGTTAGTTCATTGGCTCAGCGTACTAAGTTTGCCAAAAATATTCAATCAATTATTGATAATACGCCATCACAATTTCGACGTAATGGTATTGCATTTTATCAAGGTAGCAAAGATGGAGCCAATTTCATAATCGCTTTTAGTAAAGATAAATTCTCAAATAATTATGGTCACGCAGTCCAATTTTCCAATCTAGGTAATTTAGGAGCAGGTACAACTGCTTGTTACTTTGAACCACTTTTTGCTAAAAACAACGCTAATGGTGGAGCAAAATCAAGTCCAGATACACAAGGTCCTCAAAATGATGATGGTGAAACTTTAATTGAACAAATTCAAGATGTTACTGAATAATTAAAGTCATTATTATCTAAGGAGTAATCACAATGAAAAAAATAGGTTTAGTCTGTGCAACAGTATTAATGGGGATGTCACTCGCCGCATGTAGTAACTCTGCATCACAGAAATCAAATAAAAAAAGTAGTAGCTCATCTATAACTACTACTAAAGCCGTTAAGCATCGCAATGTACATAAGGAAAGCAAGAAAGATACACAAAGTTCGTCTAGTTCTGCTGCCTCTAGTCAAGCTAGTAGCCAAGCTAGCCAAACATCCACTCAACAAGGCAGTCAGAATGGTTCTCAGCAACAAGCTGTGCAATCAACTCAGCAAAGCAATTCATAGCAAGCTAATAATGGTCAAATTAATAATGCACAAGATGCATTAAATGCTGCCAAAGCAAAATATGGTGATGGTAACGGTAACTACCATTGGACCATCATGTATGACGCTGACACTAATCAACCAATTCAAAACCCAGATGGCTCATATTTTGTAAAGGCAATTGACCCAACCCAAGGAACCATGACTGGAACAGCTCAAAGCGTCAATGTTTATCCAGACGGTTCTATGACTAATAACTAAAGGATATAACTATGAACCAACACATTGAGTTAACACTTAGAGAAAAAGAAAAGATTGCTACCATTGCTAAAGAAATTGTTCAAGATATTGAATCTGGTAAGGATCCTAATTACTACGGTCCTCCTCTTACTCAAAGTGGTAAAGAACAAATGCTAGTGGCAATTCAAACAGCTATGGAAATGAATAAGAGAAAAGCTAAAGCTAAATTTACACCGAAAAAGTATCGGAAAGGAAAAACTTCTCCTAAGAAAGCCGGATCCAGATAAGAAAGCAAATTTACACTAATTTTTTGTCCAAACCCTGACGACATAAAAAGCTGGCAAATGAAAAAAGCCCCTCTCCTACTGGCATAGGAAAGGGACCGAGGTTGAATAAGATTAACAGGTCTCAATTCAACCTCTGCTACTTTATTGCTTGGATATTTATGGAGACATAGAAAATAAAGAATTTTATTTTGGAGGTTAGATATAATGTCTAAAGAAATTAAGGTTATTGCAATCCCAGATAATACAAGAATTATTATTAATTATGGGTATGAAGATGACCCCGAAAATCCTAATGTTTTTAGAGGAGAAAAATTACACGCCAAAATTGGCCAACAAATTGTTGTTGAGTCAAAAGGAATGGATTTAAAAGACCCCGAAACTGATGAAATAATCGGAAGCTATAACCCTCCTATTGATTATTTAGAGATTACCGATGTTCGTGAGAAATATTCAATTGCTAGAAAAAAGGTTAAAAAAGAAGTAAATGCTTCTAGCATCCCTCCACTTATTAAAGAAGCTTCAAAAACAAAATTTGAAGATTTACATGTAAATACTTCAGACGTTAAAAATATTAAGCCTAATTCAGCAATTTCGGTTGGAGATATTGTTGAATTTGTTGATTAATAGATTGACGAGATTAACACTATACGGTATGATAAAGGTGTCTGAAATGGGTTACCTTGATGTGACCTGCGAAGAAGAGCCTTTCTGCTATATAGTGGGGAGGCTCTTTTTGCATGGTTAAAAATTTTAAACACCCTTACAAATCGTTTGATGAGCAAATAGCAATATTAAAAAGTCGTGGAGTTGAAATAAACGACTATGAGTTTGCCAAGAATGCTTTAATGACTTTCCCATACTATTCAATTATTAATGGTTATAAAGATATGTTCTTAAAGCAGAAAGAACCTGATATATTTCGCAAAGGAACTTCTTTTGAAATGCTCTATCAAGTTCATTGGATAGATATTCAGGTTAGCAATATTATTTTTAAATATTCCTTGGCGGTAGAAGAGAGATTAAAAGCTCTCGTTTCAAATATAGTAGCTCGAAACTTTTCTATTGACGAAGAAAAGTATTTAGACCCGAAATGTCAATTTAAATTAGAAAAATGTTGAAAGCTGTTCATCTGTGACGTGACTTAGGAATACTTCAAGTGGTGTGCGGTAGTGAAGTGACTTCCGTGGAATAGTATTTCGTTTGTGCATCAGCTGGGTGATTAGTTCATCTGGTAAATTACGGAAGTCTAATCGTTTACTGAGACCGTCACGACGTAAGATACCATTATTGTTTTCATTCAGGCCGCGTTGATTGGGCGCTCCAACCTCCGCAAAATAAGTATGAAGATCATGTTTATTGGCAATCTCACGCCAGCCCGCGAATTCCTTACCATTATCAAAGGTAATCGACTTAACGAAATGACGAGGTATTTTAGAAAGCCATTTATCCAAGTGATAGTTAACTGCTTCATCAGTTTTACGATGAACGTTAAGCACAATCATCACCTTAGATTGACGTTCCACCAAGGTCATGACCGCACCACGATGAGCTTTTCCTTGAACAGTATCAGCTTCAAAGTGACCAAACTCGTGTTGGTAGTGAGGAAAATCATGGTATCGCTGGTAAATACTCCGACCGAGATGCCCCGCCTTACCACGTCGTTCGACATAGCCATTGGGGTGTCGCTTGCCTTTCATCGGTAATTGCTGGACGGCAAAATTGTACTGTCCACGAGCAAACATCCGATAAAGTGTCCGCATACTACAGCTAATTGTCCGTTCTGCTCGACCAATGATCGTATCAGGTGTCCAGCCCGCTTTAACCTGCTCATTGATGTAGCTGATCTCATCCTTGGCTAGCTGAGCCTGCTTACGACCACAACGCTGCTTATTCCGTTGGTAAGCCTTAAGATACTGTGCAATGGTCTTACCGCTATCAAGAAATCGATAGACTCGGTAAATAGTTTCTTGGCTTCGTTTAAGCAGTTTAGCAGCTTGATAAGCCTTCGTACCTTGGTGCCAAAAATTAGCTATGAGGGTTAGTTCACGTGTGGTAAGATGTTTATAAGTCATTTGTGATGTTCCTTTACTTTTGTTTGTGGTTATTCAAAAGTCTATCACAAATGGCTTTTTTATTTTTCTAACTTAATTTTACAAACGGCG
>NZ_JACIVD010000050.1:0-22035 GCF_014145555.1 Limosilactobacillus albertensis | reverse complement strand
CCCGAAATGTCAATTTAAATTAGAAAAATGTTGAAAGCTGTTCATCTGTGACGTGACTTAGGAATACTTCAAGTGGTGTGCGGTAGTGAAGTGACTTCCGTGGAATAGTATTTCGTTTGTGCATCAGCTGGGTGATTAGTTCATCTGGTAAATTACGGAAGTCTAATCGTTTACTGAGACCGTCACGACGTAAGATACCATTATTGTTTTCATTCAGGCCGCGTTGATTGGGCGCTCCAACCTCCGCAAAATAAGTATGAAGATCATGTTTATTGGCAATCTCACGCCAGCCCGCGAATTCCTTACCATTATCAAAGGTAATCGACTTAACGAAATGACGAGGTATTTTAGAAAGCCATTTATCCAAGTGATAGTTAACTGCTTCATCAGTTTTACGATGAACGTTAAGCACAATCATCACCTTAGATTGACGTTCCACCAAGGTCATGACCGCACCACGATGAGCTTTTCCTTGAACAGTATCAGCTTCAAAGTGACCAAACTCGTGTTGGTAGTGAGGAAAATCATGGTATCGCTGGTAAATACTCCGACCGAGATGCCCCGCCTTACCACGTCGTTCGACATAGCCATTGGGGTGTCGCTTGCCTTTCATCGGTAATTGCTGGACGGCAAAATTGTACTGTCCACGAGCAAACATCCGATAAAGTGTCCGCATACTACAGCTAATTGTCCGTTCTGCTCGACCAATGATCGTATCAGGTGTCCAGCCCGCTTTAACCTGCTCATTGATGTAGCTGATCTCATCCTTGGCTAGCTGAGCCTGCTTACGACCACAACGCTGCTTATTCCGTTGGTAAGCCTTAAGATACTGTGCAATGGTCTTACCGCTATCAAGAAATCGATAGACTCGGTAAATAGTTTCTTGGCTTCGTTTAAGCAGTTTAGCAGCTTGATAAGCCTTCGTACCTTGGTGCCAAAAATTAGCTATGAGGGTTAGTTCACGTGTGGTAAGATGTTTATAAGTCATTTGTGATGTTCCTTTACTTTTGTTTGTGGTTATTCAAAAGTCTATCACAAATGGCTTTTTTATTTTTCTAACTTAATTTTACAAACGGCGTTTTCGAAAAATAAAAGAATTTTTAAGAGGAAAGACAATTGTTTTCTTAGGGTATGGATTGGAGGAAGACCAAGTTTTAGCGAAATTGGGATTAGATAGTAATGATACGTGTGCATTCGCATTAATGAAAAAAGATGATCATAAGTTTAATAATTTGATAGAAGGATACTATAAAGAAAGACAGTCTATTCAAATCGAATGGTATGGTACTTCCTTTGAAGATCTTCCAGTATTTGTAAAGAAACTAGCAGATAAACTTATTGGAATAGACAAAGATGATGAGAATGAAAAACTAAGGAGAATTTTATTAGATGAATAAGGGCCTATTCATTACGGAAATTAATAATGTGGTTGATGAAGGTATGACTCAGAAAATAGATGAAGTATTTAAGGAATATTCTTTAATGACATATAGTAAGCGTCTTAGATTAATTAAATGGTCTTTAGAGACTAATCTTATTTTCAATGAAATGATACCTCTTGGTAATTATTGGGAACAAATTGCTAGTGTTTACTTTAGTTTAGAAAGTAGCCAAAAAAATTTAGTACTTAGTGCTATAAGGGAAAAGAAAGTAATAAATAAGAAAGAATTAGATGCAATATTAAAAATTTTAAAAGAGGAGGCTAAAAAATTTAAGGTTAACTTCCCCTTGAGGGTTAATAGAATATTACCTAAAAATATAATGGATAGGTTAACTATTGAAAATAGAAAGTTACCCGACTGGTTGGGAATAGGAATAGCAAATTTTATTAAATCGGATTATACATATTATTTTCTAGAAAATGAGCAGTTACATAAATGCAATTATAATTTTAGTAATGATGTTTCTGAATATTTAAAGAATACATTGAAATTTCATATTAATGAATTTAAGGTTAATTTTGCTATTGATGAAATATTAAAGAATAAAGAAATGAGACTATTGTACGATCTTTTATACATAGGTCGATTAAATTTAAATGATTTGTCAATGTTATTAAATTATAAAGTCATTCAAAAGTTAATGATTAACGTAGGACTAAAGAGAAAACTATCATCAAATGAATTAGATATTCTAAAGGGAAAAGTAAATTATACTTTTAGATTTTATGGCCCAGAATTTGCAGATTTCCTAAAAAAATATTCCATTCGAGTCTCCTCAAATACTGATTATATTGATGGAGTTCGTATGGTTGACGTTAGTGAGATTGGACCACAACAATGGAAATTCAAAAGTTTAAGAAAAATGGAAATATCTTTTCTAGAGGTAAGTGAGAATGAGAGCCTTATAAAAAAAGATAATTACCGGAAGCTATTAGTACAACACCTTAATGATAAAACGGTATCAGTCCATGATAAAATAAAAGTAATAAATGTGTTTTTAAAAAATAATAAGCTAACTTACTTTAACGATGCAGTAAAGGAATATTTAGCTAATAATTTAGAAGAAGAACAAATATTAGCTTTAGCTATAAAAGTGATAGTTAATAATAATTATGAACGGTTTTCATATGCTGATGCTGACTTAGTAAAAAAATTAATTGATTGTGGCGAAAAGAAGGCTACACTGGTTTTAAAAAAAATACTTTCTATAGATTATACAAAACTGCCATTTAATCATGAGCTAATTAGTAATAAATACGTAGATTTTACCTCTTTCTTAAATTGCGATTTAGGAAGATACTTTGAAGTATTAAAAGAAAACCTAGAAGGAAACATGGATGATAATCTCTTTAGACACAAAATGAGTGGACTAAAAAGAGTTAATAAGGCATACAGAGATTTCATAATAGGAAGGCTGTGGAAATTCTTAAAAGAGTTGCGGGGGACAATTTCAATAAATACATTGTTGGGCTATTCAACTACATTTTATGGCTTTAATGAAAAAGATTTAAGCATCTTTTCAGATGTTGCAATTGACTTGTTACAATCAGATTATGAATCGAGGGATCAAAATCCATACATTGCTTTTAATTTGTCAATACTTCTATCTAGGAATGTGAAGCCTTGTAGAAACATTCCACAGACTAAATTAAGCTTAGATGTGTTAAAAAATATTTTAGGTTTTTTTGTTTTTTCAAAGCGAAAATATTCAGGTTCGTGGATTGAAAAGTATTCTGAAATACCACAATTCCCTGAAATATGTGTATCTACAATTTCAAAAGAATTCTTCAAAATAAAAGGTGCAAAGTTACAAAAAATAATTACATATATTGAGCGAGCCTCGTCTACAAAAAAAGGAATAGTGGATATCAGTATGCTTTACATAATACATCCAGAAAGGTTAGACTCTGATCACTATGAAAAATTATTGCAACTAATCCAAGTCTTAATTGCTAAGAGATATATTGATTATTCAATTATGATGTCATATGATTTAGATCGTTTGACTAAAAATTTAGACGATATAAAAAAGCAAAAACTAATCAAATTATTTAAAGAAATTTTAACAGACGATGAATATGAGAATTTGCTTAAGTGAGCTAATGGATAATAAGGGGTATTTACATGGTAAGTAATTTTGCGTTTCTAGAACGAAATTTTGAAACTCAGGACTTATATGATACTGCTAAAGATGCGGAAGATTTATATACGCTTGGTAAGTTCGCCAACGAGTATGAATCGATTCGGAAAGTTGCTGAAAATATTGCTCGGCGAATCCTAGATTTGAATTATGTATCAATGGATGGACGAAGTACCTTTAATGATTGTTTGCGAGAAATCAAATATCGTCATTTACTTGAGCAGAATTTACTTGATATCTTTTATCAATTAAAGAGTGTTGGAAATAGTGCTGCTCACACTCTTCATAAATATTCTAAGAGTGAAGGGTTAAATGGATTGAAACAACTATATACTCTGCTAGCATGGTTTACTAATACCTATACAGATGAGCACGTTTCTCTAGCAAATTTTGAGGAGCCTCATGCATTGTATCAAACAACAGATAGTCGAAAGGTTATTTATGTTCAGACAGCTGACAATCGTGATGGTAATTGGCCTGCCTATGTTGGATTAGAGAAGATTGGTGATGCAACAACTGATGATTTAGAAACAGATAATACGCCTAATAGTAAAGATCTACGGAAAGTCGCTGAGAGGCGGATTAATCAATATATGAAAACGGCGGGTGTCCCTTATAAACTACAATGGGCTGAATTAGCATACCGTAAAACAGATCACTCTTGGTTTAGAGACTACGAGGTCCATAATGTACTTGACCGTTCTCATATTGAAAAAACTGAAATTACAGAAGGCAATGAGTGGTATAAAACCGATGTAGAGACAGCAAAAAAAGCAATTAAAGCTGTTAAAGAAGGTAAGAAGTCGATTGATGATCTTGCTACTACGCCAGCGCCACTTAAAATTGTACTTCGCCCGGAACAAAAAGCAGCTGTTAAGAAAACTGAAAAGGCCTTTAAGTCGTATGACAAAATGTTATGGAATGCCAAAATGCGTTTTGGGAAGACACTTTCGGCACTTCAATTAGTTAAAGATGAAGGATATAAACACGTTTTAATCATGACCCATCGCCCAGTTGTAGATCAGGGATGGTTTGAAGATTTTAAAAAGATTGATATGCCAGCTGCAGGTTACCTATATGGATCGAAAAAAGATGGTGAAGATTTTAGCTATTTAGCTCAAAGTGATAAGTCGTTTGTTTATTTTGCTAGTCTGCAAGACCTTCGTGGTTCTGAATTAGCTGGTGGTTCAGCCGGTGATAAAAATGAAGATATTTTTAAGACTCATTGGGACCTAGTAATAATCGATGAAGCCCATGAAGGCACGCAGACCGAATTAGCTCAAAATGTTACTGACTTAGTAGTTGGCAAGAATACTAAACTATTAGAACTTTCAGGGACACCGTTTAATATTCTGGATCAGTATGATGAAGATCAGGTTTATACTTGGGACTACGTTAATGAACAAAAGGCTAAGTATACCTGGAAGGAAGAGCATCCTAATGAGAAAAATCCTTATGAAGGATTACCTAAAGTTAATATGTTCACTTTTGAAATGGGCAATAAGTTTAGTGATTTGCGGTTTCAAAGTGATGATAAGAAATCATTTAACTTCAAGGAGTTTTTCAAGGTTAATGACAAGGGAGAATTTGTTTATAAGAACCAAGTTAAACAATTCTTAGATAATATTTCGACACCGGATAGGAATACTAATTATCCATATTCAACTAAAGAATTCCGGGATCGGCTGCGGCATACCCTTTGGATTATGCCGGGGGTCAAAGAAGCTAATGCCCTCGAAAAGATGTTAAGAAAACATTCGGTATTTGGGATGGAATACCAGATTGTTAATGTTGTTGATAATGTTAAGGAAAATGATAATGGAGTTACCTCTCAAAATGATATTGATAAGGTGAACAATGCGATCGGCAAAGACCCAGCTAAGACGAAAACCATTACGTTAACAGTTCGTAAGTTAACGACTGGGGTAACAATTAAGCCATGGACGGGTGTGCTATTCCTTTCGAATACTAATAGTGCTATGCAATATTTACAGGCAGCCTTCCGTGCTCAAACACCATACTCATCAGAATCGTTTGGTCAAAAGACGGATTGCTATATTTTCGACTTTGCCCCAGATCGAGCTCTAACTGTCATGGCGGCTTCAACTCAATTGAATACTGGCGTTGGAAAACAAACTAGCTCAGCACAAAAAAATAAAATGACTGAGTTAATGAACTTTTTGCCAATAATTGGCGAAACAGGTAATGGAATGAAGCCGTTTAAAGTTGACACAATGTTGGCGAAAATTAAGCGGGTATACGCAGAAAAAGCAGTCCGGACCGGTTTTGATGATGATTCATTATATAGCGATGAATTGCTAATGCTTAAGGATGCTGATCTTTCTGCCTTCAATAAATTAAAGGCAATCGTGGGGACGACTAAATCTGAGAAAAAGCCATTAAAAGTTGATGTAAATAGTCAAGGCTTGACTGACGAAGAGTATGACAAAGCTATTAAAGGTGAAAAGCATAAGAAGAAGGACCGGACACCAGAAGAACAAGCTGCAATGGATAAGATGAAGCAGCTAAAGAAGCAACGAAAGACCATGATTTCTATTTTACGGTCAATTTCAATTCGGATTCCGATGATGATTTATGGGATGGATGTCGAACTTGATGAAAACATTAATATCAATAAGTTTATTGATAAGGTAGATGACCAGTCATGGAAAGAATTTATGCCTAAAGGTGTGACGAAGGAACTGTTTAAAGAATTTTCTAAATTCTATGATCAAGATGTCTTCATTGAAGCCGGAAAAATTATTCGTAATCGGGTTAAGGCTCTCGATGAAAGTGATCCAATTGAACGAACAAAACAATTAGCAATGATTTTTGGAACTTTCCGCAATCCCGATAAGGAAACTGTATTGACGCCCTGGCGAGTAGTTAATATGCATTTGGGGAAGACGATTGGCGGTTACTCCTTTTATGATGACGATTATAAAAACCTGACCGTCGATGGCGTTGATGCCGCTCACTGGATTCATACCGATTACACAGAAAAGATCTTTAATCGTAATGCTCATGTATTAGAAATTAATTCCAAAACTGGATTATATCCGCTATACGTTGCAACATCCCGCTATTATCAAGAGTATGAAAAGCAGCGGCAAGCGACTGCTGGTAATGTTACACTCGAGAATAAGCGGATGCTTTGGCAACAAATTTTACGGGAAAATATTTTCTGCGTAGCAAAAACACCAATGGCTAAGGCAATTGCTAAGCGGACATTGGTTGGTTATCAGGACTATAACGCGAATATTGAGTTTGTTGATAATATTGTTGAAGATGCTAAACAAGATGTTGAAGGTGAAGCAAAGAAGATTAAGGAGGTATTTGGTAACTTGAAATTTGATGTAGTGATTGGAAATCCTCCTTATCAAGATGAAAGTAAGGGTGATAACGATAATTACCGTGCACCAATATACAATGAATTCTATGACTTAGCTGAACAACTGTCTGATATTGTTACTTTAATAACACCGGCACGATTCTTATTTGATGCTGGTAGCACTCCTAAGGATTGGAATAGAAAGATGCTGAATGATGAGCATTTAAATATAGTGATGTTTACTCCCAATAGTTCTGATTTCTTCCCAAGGACAGACATTAAGGGTGGGGTTGTTATCACGTTACGAGATACAAATAAGAATTTTGGATCAATTAGAAGTAGATATGCTCCAGCAAATATATACGTTCCGTTTAAGGAGTTAAATTCTATTATGCATAAGATTAATATACGTAATTCTAAAAGCTTTAGTAATATAGTTTATTCGGCTGAAGATTATCGTTTTACAAATAAAATGCATGATGATTATCCGGAAGTTAGGAGAAAACTAAGTAAAGGACATGACTATGATGTGAAGTCTAATACTTTGGAAAAGTTAACAAATATTTTCTTGAAGGAAAAGCCAGATGACGGTAACGAGTATATAAAAATGCTCGGCCTGATTAAAAAGAAGAGAGTTTATCGATATATTAGAAAAGAATATATTCAAAATAATACAAACTTAAATTATTATAAAGTGTTTGTTCCAGCAGCTAATGGTAGTGGTTCATTAGGAGAAGCATTAAGTACACCGATGATCGGTACACCGATGATCGGTAGCTCGTATACATTTATGAGCGTTGGAAAATTTAAAACACTTGATGAGGCTAAGGCAACTGAAAAATATATAAAAACAAAATTTGCACGTGTACTTTTGGGCATCTTAAAGATAACTCAACATAATCCTGTATCAACTTGGAAGTTAATTCCCATGCAAGATTTCACTTCTAATTCTGACATTGACTGGACCAAGAGTATTCCAGAAATTGATCAGCAATTATATCGGAAATATAATTTGTCCCAAGATGAAATTAATTTCATTGAAACGAAAGTACAGGCAATGGTCTAATGAAGACATTTAATGAACTAAATCGTCAAGACCAAGAAGCCTACCTTATGTTTCCGATAATTCAAGGGTTAAAAAAGTTAGGCAGTCAAGCAAGTACTAAAGAGCTTACTAGTCGTATATAGGAATTACTTTATCAATGTGGAAAGTAAAATCTAAGGCTAAAGATCAAGAGACTTCTCATGATAGTGATGTAGAAAATGATGGTGAAGAATTAGCTGATTTCTTTACTAACAATAATTAAATTAATCTGCAGGTTTTCTGCAGGTTTTCTTCCTAAATTTCAAATACTAGTGGTGAAAATACTGATATAGCAAGGAAAATAAGCTGATTAAATTTGCAGGTTTTCTGCAGGTTTTATATATAAGATAGTGGGGGATGAAATGGATTATTCAAATTTACCAGATGAGAATCAGTATATTGAATATAAGAAAAATAGCACAAAACTTTCTCGAGACGTGTGGGAATCAATTGCCGCTTTTGCGAATACTGAAGGCGGGATAGTTGTTTTGGGTATTGAGGAATGTAAGGGGGCTGATCAAAAGTCACAATTTAATATTTCTGGTGTTTCTAACGTCCATAAAATACTTGATGAATTTTGGTCAAATATTGATGAAGTCTTAAATATTAATACTGTAAAAAATAATGATGTTAAAGTTATTACAATTAATGAAAGTACATTGATTGAAATTAATGTTCCAGAAGCTAAAGAAAATCAAAAGCCGGTTAGGGCCAATGGAACTCCATATATTAGAAAAGGAGCCGTTGATATTAAAGCTAAGGGTGAAGATTTAAAAATGCTTTTAGTTAATACGGCAACTAATCTCGATACAGCAGTATTAACAAATTACTGGATTGATGACCTTGATTTAGAATCTGTTAATAGCTATAAATCCGAATTAGCATCACGGGAACAATATGCCCGCTATAAGGATCTTTCAACCGAGGAATTTCTTAAGAAGATTGGTGTAATTGCTAAGGATTATAATGGGAATAATGAATATGGAATTACAGTTGGTGGTTTGCTCTTTTTTGGTGATAATAATGCAATTATTCATAAGTTTCCCTACTTTCAGCTAGATTATCTGGATCAAAGTCAACCTAATATTGAGCGATGGCTTAATCGAATTTCATCAGTTACAGATAATTTGAATATCTATAGTTTTTATCGGCGAACTATAAAAGCTATTAGTGCAACGATTAATAATCACTTTGCCCTTGATATTAATATGAACCGCAAGGACACATATGGTGCGATGATGGTTGCACTTCGGGAAGCATTATTAAATATGTTAATGCATGCTAATTATTACGGAAAAGAGCCACTACGGGCAATTGTTGGGGTAAATTATTATCAATTCTCTAATCCAGGAAAAATGTTGGTTCCAGTAGAAACATTTTTCACTACTAATCGGACAAGTTCTAGGAATCCGATTATATCTAAACTTTTTGTTCAGTTAGGCGAGAGTGAACGTGCTGGTCATGGTGGTGAAAAGATCTATGAGTCAGCGTTAATCAATAATTATCGGACACCAGAAATTAAATCCGATTATAGTGGAACAACCTTAAAAGTATGGAGAGTTGACTATGCTGATTCCTTTTCAGGACAAGAAATTTCTGATAGAGAACGAGTTATTTTAAAGGCGATTATTATATCTGATAGCCAAGAGATGAGTCACAAAGAAATTGAAAGCGTAACGAATTTAAGTAGAACAAAGGTTGATTCTTCATTAAAAAATTTAATGTCAAAACAACTTGTTATTAAACGAGGAAATGGAAGATCAACAAAATATGGCATTGTTCAAACAGAAGAACAGTTGTTAGCGCTAGTTCAGGCTATGCCTAACATTATTCGTCGAAAGCTGAATGAAAACTCGGGTAAATGAGGAAAGCAAATTATGACTGAAAAAATAATAAAATCTGCGGATCGGGTAAAAGATCATGGTGAAGTATTTACTCCAAGACGAATAGTTAATTTGATGTTAGATCAGCCTGAAATAACTGCAAAGATTAATGATTTACATGCCACTTTTCTTGAACCATCAGCTGGGGAGGGAGCTTTCTTGGTTGAATTATTAAAAAGAAAACTGCAAGTTGCTTTAAAGCGGAGTAAATCTGTTCGTGCATTCAATGAAAATAGTTTAATAGCATTATCAACTCTTTATGGTATTGAATATCTAGAAGATAACGTTGAAATGCTAGTCATGAATATGCAGGAAACCTTTAATCGTGAGTATGAGACAATACTACAAGAAAAATTTGGTACTAAATATAATAAAAATGTTGAGACTAGCGCTAAAGTTATTATTCAGTCAAACATGCAACAAGGGGACACCTTAAAAGGAAAAACGTTAAGTGGAGAGCCAATTGTTTTTAGTGAGTGGCAGGATCTAGGTGGAAATCCTTGTAAGGTACAACGTACAGAATATACTTTTGAATCTATCCTTAACCAGGGAGAATCTACAGGTACTGTAAAAAATAGCTACGAACAGTTAGATTTATTTGCACCTGTCGATGAAAAGAAAGAAAAACCTATTGTTAGCTATGTTCCTTGTAAATGGTCAGATATCTATTTAAAGGAAACAGTAATTAAGTAATTAGAAAATTGAGAAGTAGTCTCGATATCCCTATGAGAAAAGAATATAAAATAGCTTTTGGTATTAATTCAAAGTAATTTTTACCAAAAGCTATTTTTTGTGATTAAGATTTATGATTACGAATACTAATATTTTGCTGTAAATTTAAGAAATATTGATCTGAAACCTGGAAAAGTTTTCCTAAACGAACAGCTACTTCATCAGCAAGAGGATAATGATTATCCAAGATGTCTTGAAAATCTGATACTGAAATGCCAATTTTGCTAGCAACCTGGTCTACTGATAGGTGCCGAGGCTTTATAAATTCTTCTTGGAGAATTTCACCGATTGATGGTGTTGGAATTTTATTCATGATGAGGGGACCTTTCTGAGATCTTGACCAATTACTTATTCTACTAATTATGGCTTTGCTTCAGGCATATGTAAAGACAACGTTCATTCGGTTAACAACAGCAAAAAATTTTTTAAAATCTTTACAATTTGAGATATAACGAAACCGTTAATATTTAAAACTATTGGGGGGAATTACAAGTGAATAGTAAGAAAGTAATTAGCACGGTTGCTATGGCGGCGACAGCTGTTGCGGGGGTTTCAGTAGCAAATGTTCAGGCCGATACAGTGGCAAACGGGGGAAAGGTGACCCAAAACGCTCACCAAGACCAGGTAAAGCAGGCCCAACAAAAGGTAACCGCTGCTCAGAATGACTTAGTTAATGCTAAAGCAGCTGTTAATACAAAGCAAACTAACCTGCAGTCGGCTCAAGGCAAATTGACTAGTGCACAAGCAAACGTTAAGCAACAACAAGCAGTAGTAGCAAATGCCCAAGCAAAAGTAAATACTGCTAATAATAATGTTAGTGATGCGCAAACAGCAGCTAATAAGGCTAATCAACAAGCGGCTTCTGCCACACCAGCAGAAATTGAAAAAACAACTCAGGCGATTGAAAAGCAAAATGCTCAAGTTCAGGCTGGTCAAGCAACTTTAGCAACGGCCCAAACTGCTGTTAAGCCAACTAAGGATAGCGTTGATGCGGCCCAAAATAAATTAAATGAGCTTTCTCAACAACAAACAGCTCAGCAGGGAAAGGTAGCGACCGCACAACGCTCCGCAGATCAAGCTAAGACGGCGCTTGATGAAAGTAATGATAAGGTAAATAAGGCTAACGACGCCTTAAATACGGCTAAGGCAAATCATGCCCAGGCTGAACAAAGTGTTAAGGACACCACAAATGCTTTAACTGCGGCTCAAAATTCAGCCAAGCAAGCGCAATCGGCCGCTGATGAGGGTAAAAAGGCAACCCAAACGGCCCAAGCTAAGTTAGCCTCTGCTCAAAAAGCACAAGAGGTAGTTGAAGGTAAAATTGCTGATGCAACCAAGCAATTAAATCAAGACCAAGCTGCCCTTAAATCAGATAATGATGACGTTACTACTGCTCAAGGTAAGGTCAAGCAAACTAAGACTGACCTTGAAGCTTTACAAAATGTACTGCCAACGTTTAAATTTACGCCAGAGCAAATTAAGGCCACGCAGGCATTTGTAGCAGATGTAGATGCTTATTGTAGTGATCCTAATAGAGCCGGGTTTAGTACCGGAGATTTCAAAACTCTAAAACATTATGATGTTTGGAAAAAAGCCCTATTAGAAAATAGTCATGCTGTAGAAGAAACCTATAATAACTGGCAAGATGATCTCAGCGAAGACAAAACCGAAATTCTTGACTTATATAATGTAACGCCTGCTCAAATCGATGACTTATCAACTTTTGTAGCAACAATTATTAACAATTTAATTAAAAAATTAGGGATTCAAAAATACGTTGGTCAACAAATTGCAACTAAAGGGCTTGCTGCTTTGGATGCAGAAATTGCTAATATTACAACTAATGATAATAAATTCGGTGGCCACTATATTTATGCGTTAAAGAAAGCCTACTATGATTATGGCCTTTCCCAAGAACCCGCTACTACAAGTGATAAGGTTGTTGAACCTTTCAATGAATATGGCGAGTCCGCTTCTAGTATGGGCTCAACTGAATACACTGACCATATGAGTATGGCACAGATTAAAGAGATGTTGGCTAATTCGATTGCTGGGATGATTTTTAACGATGCAGATAGTGATATGGGGCATACGACAGGCCTCTTAGGGATTGATAATATGCTATTCCATTCAAAGAAAAATTACATCGCTGTTAGCCCTTCATTTGCAACTAATGTTTGGAATATCCCCGGGATGAATGGTATTATGTTCCATGTTAACCAACCGGGCAATGATGCAATTGCAAATAGTCAAGATCCAAGCATAACGGAGCCACTTAATAACCCTTACGATTCCGAAAACCTAGGTAAACAAATTTTAGCAGCCAAGGATCAGCTACAACAAGCTAACCAAGAACTGACAGCTAAGCAACAGGTAGCAACCGCTAAGCAAAATGTCGTTAATGCTGATAATGACAGTCTCGCCAAATTAAATAGTGATTTAACAGCTAAAAAGGACGTCGTTAAGAGTGCTACCGACGCATTGACTAAAGCTAAGGATAACCAAGCTAAATTAACCCAAGTACTAGCTCAAGCAACAGCAAAAGTGAATGAAGCTCAACAAGCATTAGCCCAAGCTAACCACCAAAGTGAGCAAACTAATCAAGATATTAAAACTGCTCAACAAAATTTAACGGCGGCCCAGACTGATCAACAAAGCAAGCAGCAAACCTTTACTAGCGCCAAGGCTTCACTAAGCGCTGAACAAGCAAAGTTAGCTACGATCACTTCTCAAGTTAATGCGCAAAAAGATAACTTGAATCAAGCGAAGGATAATTTGAACCAGAAGCAGCAAGCGGTAGCCAAGGCTCAAGCTAACCTAACTGCCGCTAAGCAAGAGCTGACTGCTTTGCAAAGTACGTTAGTAACGCTCCAAAACGAATCGAAAGCAGCTCAAACCGCTCAAACCGCTCAAACCAAATTGATGGCGGCTAAGCAAGCATTAACCACGGCTCAGGAAGCACTTAAGCAACAACAAGCAACGTTATCTCAGCTCAAACAACATACCGATGCTAGTCAAGCTAAGGTCAAAGCAGCTCAAACTGCTCTTAAGGCAGCGCAAGCCAAGGTTACTGACAGCCAGACTGCTCTGGCGGCTGCCCAAGCGGCTCTTGTAGAAGCACAAAAAACGGATGCTGATAAGTATGGTAAGTTAGTCAAGATTAATCCGGTAACGATGGTAGCTGGAGATAAGCTTCCTGAACCAACGATTGCTAATGATGGAATCGTGGTTACTACGACAGCTAGCCATTCAATGATACTAATGTCATTGGCAGTTAACCCGCAGGATACGCAAACTGAACATTTGCCTGCTGGAACAATCGCTAAATGGGCTAACCAAGCTAAGGTTCTCAGTGATGTAGCGAAGGCTGGTAATTACGCTGAGGATGTTTTAGTTGTCTTCCCTGATGCTTCAACATACACGATTCACGGGGTCAAATTAACCGTCAAGCCGGTAGCAACTAGCGACCAGAAGCAGGATCAAGGGAAGCCTGCTGATGTACAGTCAGGTAAGGGGAACTCTACTTCAACTACTAAGCAGCAAGAAAATACTACTGGTTCTCAAACTGGTAAAGGAACGACTCCTGCAACAACAGCAGATAATAATAGCTCTACTAAGGGGCAAAAGAATAAAGAAACACCGTCAACTAAGACGATTATCGGTGGTAACAATTGCTTGCAAGTTTCAACGCTTCAGCCGGTAACTATTAACAATAATAAAGTTGCTAATACAAAGAGTATTACCTCTATAACTAAAACAAACGCGACTGAAGATATCATTGCGATTAAGCACGTAACAACAGCCAATGTTTTAACAAGTGCATCAGTATCAACTCGTAAACAGTCTAAAGCGCAAGTGCAAAACAAGCAATTACCACAGACTGGTGATCAAAATAATAGTCTGCTTGCCTTAGTCGGGATTGCATTAGCAACGGTCGCTAGTCTCTTTGGTTTGGAAAAACGTCAATATTAATAATTACTTTAAAATAGACTGATAGTAACGATAATGATGTTGTACTACCAGTCTATTTTTTAGTCTTTGTTCTGTAATGACGGAATTTTAACGTCGTCAGTATAATTTGGACTCCACCAACCATGCTTGTTAATGTAGCCAGATGGTAAGCAGAGTAATACTATCATGATGATTTCGAGGATGGCTAATAATGAATTAAGAATACTGCTATTATTGCTTGAGAAAAGAATTAAGAGTAACCAGTAAACTAATACTGTCCAGCCGGTTAAACCGGTATCACGCAGACGGCGGACACAATTTGCAATAGCAGGCAAGATATTAGCAACAGCAAATGCCGCAATGATAAATAATAAGAAAATAACAACAAAACCACCGCTGTTATATCCATGCATGATTGCACTGACAGTTGTGTAACCGGCAATTGCTAGTAAGAAATATAGAATAACTAAAATAATAAAATTAAATAATACCGGCCACCAAAAGTCAGCACGGGAAGAAACTGCACGATACTTAAAAGCGTTTTGCCAATAATATTTGTAAGCTTCAAACATAATTAACTCCTCCTTAAATCTTATTTATTTAAATTATAACATTATTAATAGTGGAGGGTATTAAAAGCTAACATAAAAGGCTGACCTGTAATAGTCAACCTCATTAAAGCTATTCTTTGTTAGTGTTCTGTAATGATGGGGCCCTAACATCATCGTTATAGTTGGGACTCCACCAGCCGTGTTTATTGATATAATCAGTTGGTAAACAATAAATAACTAATTCAATAATATTGACTGCAAAGGCGGTTGCTTGAAGGATACTACTATTACCACTGGTTAAAATAAGTGAAATTAACCAGAAAGCCAAAATGGCCCAGCCACTGATTCCGGCATCACGGAACCGCCGGACGCTAATTGAGATTGATGGGAAAATGTTGGCAATTCCAAAGACAATAGTGATTACCATAAAACTCATTGGAAAAAGGCGGTAGTTCGAATAAGTTAATGTAAGGTCATAGGCACTGTTACCAATTGACAATAATGTAATTGTAATCAAAATAGCAAATATAATCACGTTGATTAATACTGGCCACCAGTAGTCAGCACGTGTTGATCGTGCCTTATATTTAAAAGCATTTTGCCAATAATATTTGTAAGCTTTGAACATAAAACCCGCTCCTCAATAATAAAATACTTTTCGATTATATCATTTTCATTAATCGGTAACATTACTAAATTTATTGTTAACTAGTTATGGTAGTTTTCAAAATTTGGTTATGATATGATAAATAAAAGATTGAAGACCAACCGACGCATTTGTTACGCTGATTGGTCTTTCGTGATTTAGAGAGTAGGATAGTTGTGAACTTTATTGAAGGTACTTAGCTGCTTCTTTATCAGACAAGTCATAGTTTTCTTTTAACTTTGCCTTAATATCTTTATCAAAAATTTTGACATCTCTTAGTGATTTAACGAGGATAGCAATAGCTTTCTCACGTTCTTCGTATTTTGCGTCTGCAAGTAGTGTTTGAAACTTCATATAGCCACGCCTCCCATATTTAGCCTAAATGAATTGAACACCGTATCAATTTGCAATGTTTGACCAGTCATGTAGTCTAATTTGCTTGAAGTAAGTAAGATACAAAGTTAGCAATATCTAATGGGTGTTCAACACGATCAAGGGTAATTCTATCAATTGCTATCTTTAAGTATTATCCTTTTCACCGCCATTTTCTCATCAATAAAGTCCCACTTGAATTTCTATATTGCCAACTAACAAGTTTATTATTGCACAAAAGCAAGTAAAAATAATATGAAAAGGTCTTTTTTTCGTAATCTATATTAAAGTATATAATTTATTTGATTACTTATGGCGTCCCAAGAAAGTGAATAATGTATTAGAAGGAGAGCAGCATGAAATCAGATTATCACGGCAAGCATAAAGAAAGGACAAAGAAAAGATTTTTTGCACATCTTCGTTTTAGATGGTCGCAGATGGCGAGAATTGATAAATTAATTAATGTCTTTTTAGGTTTAGCGATTATTGTGTTAATTGTAAGTGTGACAATAATGGTTAGTTCGAATAGATCATCTAAATCTGCTGATGAAAGTTCGACTAGTTCTAGTGTTACAAGTTCTTATAAGAAGTCCCATCAACAAGCAAATACGGATAGTGATGAAGATGGTACCGAGGTATCTAATAGTAGCGATGTGAGTGACAACGATATGGACTTTGCCAATTCCTCTGCGAACGTGAATTCAAACTCTGAAAGCAGTAAATCAAAGGGACGTGTCAATCACGGTGAGGTTTCAGAAGGGATGAATGCTGAGTACCGGATGGCTCGGCAGGCAGGTTTAATTGATGGCGACTGGAGTACGGAAAGTATTCATGATTTTTATAATAATGTACAAGATAATGAGGATGGTTCCTTCACTTATAACGGTAAAACAGTCTATGTTCAAAGAACTTATCAAGGCAATCCTAATGGAATCGAATCTGGTGGATCAATCTATACTGATCCTGACCGTTATACGATTACAACTGATCAATAGTTCTTATTACGTTTAAAAATATCTTTTTGGAGATTTAGGAAAAAATTATCAGATGTATTAAAGAATTTACTAAACTTTATTGCTATTTCGGGAGCCATAAGGGTATTACCATGTAGGATTCTATTTAAATGGGGAAGAGGAATGTTTAATTCTTGAGCAAGTTTTTCAGCAGTAATTCCTTGTGGGTTCATAAATTCTGCTGTTAATATTTGCCCCAAAGTTGGTGTTGGTATTTTTCGCATTACAATTTCCTCCTTGAAATATTATTTTTGTAAAAATAGGAAAGTTAGAAAATGTTAAAAATGAACGCGTTTTCTTACATTGCGTTTTAAATGCGTTATAATTAAATTAACTTATGCAAGGGAGCGATTAGGTATGAAATGTCCATGTCATAATTTATCAAAGAAGCAAAAAATTGTCCTTATTACTTTAGTAGCGGGCGCGGTAATTTGGCCATTGGTATTAATGTGCAAGTTATTGAAGAAGTAATTATATTTAAAATTGAGAGAAGCAGGCTTATAGTCACGACATAATGGTGAACTACGAGCCTGCTTTTTAGAATTATTTTCTTTCTAAATACTCTGTTGCTTGTTTATCGGTTAAATCATATTGTTTCTTTAATTCTTGCTTAATGATACCTTGCTCAATATCTAAATCACGTAATGAACTAATAAGTCGTTTAATCCCTTTCTCACGACCTTCTTCACGGCCTTCTTTAATTGCTTCCTCTAAGCGGCGCTGCTGATCCATTTCATATATTGAGAGTCGCATATATTCTGCCCTCCATTTCCGGTTGTGCTTGACGTATGCTATTCTTTTCTTCAATTTTACGACAAGCTCATCATGCTCATCAACCTTTCGTTTAGCGATTACATCAAGTAAAGTTTGCATTTTGGGGTTAACATTATGTTTCGGTGAAGTAATATTAAACAAAATATCGGTTTGTCCGTCATCAACTATTTCTTCAGGAACGTTATCAATGTGTTTATGGAGAGTATAATATTGTAATCCCAATCCAAACGGGTCAAAGTTGCAAAAGAAAATAACGTATGAATCGTCAACATGATTATAAGTGTTACCTTTTTCATATGATTCAATCGTGCTAGCTGTTTGGTAGTAACGAATCCTTTTTGCGATGTTATGCTCGTCAACTACCTGCATTTCGACATCATAGTGATTACCATTCTCATCGGTAGTATAGATATCAAAACGAACCGCGTGAGCATCGGGAGCAATCGTTATTTCTTGTTGAGCGTTGGGAAATTCAATTTCTTTAATGTGCAGATGTGGTAAAATTCGTCGTAACACTTCTAAGCAAATATCAGGATCGGTCATCACCCGATTGAAAATATAATCGTCAGTAAGATCAGCATTTTCCCATTTAGGGCGTGCATGATAGGCCATTTGTTAATTTCTCCTTAAGTGTATTTTGAGGATTACCCTCTAAAATTATATATACGTAAAAAAGCTGCTTTTGCATTTTGTTTTAATCTATTTTGTGCTCATCGATTAAGTTTATTGAAGGCCAGCTCTTGCCACGTTATGATAAGGTTACTTTGATCCTAGGACTAAGTGATAATGGGGCAAATTCAATTGGTAAGCGGATGATGCAATTAACTGACCGTAATGAATTTGTGAAATATGGTTATGAACACCAGGATAGCGAATTTACGAAACGGATTTTAGATGGAAGCTTACAACTTTTCTTTACGAAAAAAGAATTAATTCACACTAAAATGTACTTATTGACCAATAAAGATGAGTATCTTTCATTTGCTGGGTCAATGAATTTAACTGAAGCCGCTATTCATCAAAATTTAGAGCAACTTGATAGTGACTATGGGATGCAGGCTGATCCGCTTTATCATTGTCATTTACAAATGTTTAATGATAATTTTGCCCACGCAGCAACCTATTTAGATGCAAAGAAAATGACCGGTTTCATTAAAGCTAAGAATACTGAGCAGCTTCAGGTTAATGTTTATACTGATACTGTTAATATGCTTGAAAACAAAGATAAGGCTGGTCAAAATACGATTGTTTACCGGCTACAGAGATAAAAGAATATAAGAATGCTTACAGTTCCGATGAAGCACTTAAGAATTTATCAGCTAAAGAGAAGTTAAGCGTTGCACAAACGGTTAAGCTCTTTGGGGACGCGGGTTATAAAAAACGTAATCTTGAAAATATTGGGAAAGAGCTTTACAGTCTTACTCAAGTAGTTAAACATGTCACTCGTGACGAGGATAGTTCAGGAAAAATTAGCCGTGAAGAAGATCTCTATCCTAAGCCAGTCCTATTTTATAATGATGGCCAGTTATTTGAGGCGCCCCGTGTAGGAGATAATGTAAAATCTGAATTATTGAAATTCAATTTGTCAGGAGATGCTCTCCGTCAACAACTTCAACTATTTAGCGACATTGCCCATGAGTACGATAACTATAAAGAAGTCGGTGAGGGTTGGCAGGCCTGTGACTTTATGTGTTTCCTATTTGAAGCACCTTGGCTATGGAAAATTCGGAATATGTATGAAATGTCGCCTAGTAGTAAATCGCGTGAAGATGTTCCGCTGGGGGTAGCCCTAATCGGTCAAGGAAGAACAGGAAAGTCAACATTGGGGAAGAGACTAGCGGCCAAATTAACTGGAAGCGGTAATTTTCTTGATGGCGGAGTCTTTGATGCCAAAAATTATGCTCTGGGAAAATCAAATATTAATATGACAATCACGAGCGTTTTAAGTGACTATATGTATAGTGACGGGCCGGTTAATCCAATGATGATTGATGATATTAGCCCGGACTTAACAACGCGGCCGTATTTTGATCGATTCATTAAAGAGATTACAAATAATCGGAGTTTAACTGGACCACTTCCGTCATTTATTTTTACGATGAATCGGCGTGAAGGAGATAGTAAATCACAATTTTCTCTTAAGCCAGAAATTATGCGGCGGTTATGGTACTTAAGTTTTGAATCAACTTTTGCTGGAAATGAGAAAGAACGTGAAGATAAATTAAACGATTTATTGGGGCGGGCTAATGACCAGCTCTATCGTTACTGTCAGGTTGAACTTGCAAAGTTTTTCAATAATGTATCACATGAAACGGAACAAAAGATTGAAAAAGATTACCTCTATCCAATCAAGCACGTTTTGAAACAAGCAATGGATCAATTTAGGATGTTTGACCTAGTAAAGGACTATTTTACAGATAATTATGATTATTCGCTTTTTGTTGGACGTAATGACTGGACTATGCTAATCAATCAGGCTGAAGTAGGTGTTGATGTAACATTTATTAAGCAGGATGGTGAATTAAAGGCACAGATTAATAAGCAGCTCTTTAATAAAGTCTCTGACAGCACGGCGCGAAATAATGGTTCCATGATGATGGAACGATACTTTCAATACTTGCCACGAAAATATCGGATCAGCTATCAATATACGAGTACAGGTTTTATTGTTGATGTTAATAATTTTGATCGGTGGTTAAACAGCGATACACTTAGGCAAAAGTATGATAGTAGTAAAGTTGCCTTAGCAGCACAAAAAGTTAATACTGATGCTAAAATGACTGAGTTGCTTACCCGTTTAACGGAGGCTCAGGAAAAACAGGCACATCGTCATGGCATATTTAGTTGGCTCAAAAAGAAATAGGGTGAAATAATGAAGCACATTTGGAAACTTAACTTATTTCAAAAAATAATTGTCTGGATTTTTATTATTGCCCTTGTTGCTTGGCCCATATATTTTTACGTAAAGGCAAAATGGGGCTAAAATAAGAGTGTAGGTAGTGATAGGTTATTTGAAATAAAGGAGCCGATTTTTATGACCCGAAATGTCAATTTAAATTAGAAAAATGTTGAAAGCTGTTCATCTGTGACGTGACTTAGGAATACTTCAAGTGGTGTGCGGTAGTGAAGTGACTTCCGTGGAATAGTATTTCGTTTGTGCATCAGCTGGGTGATTAGTTCATCTGGTAAATTACGGAAGTCTAATCGTTTACTGAGACCGTCACGACGTAAGATACCATTATTGTTTTCATTCAGGCCGCGTTGATTGGGCGCTCCAACCTCCGCAAAATAAGTATGAAGATCATGTTTATTGGCAATCTCACGCCAGCCCGCGAATTCCTTACCATTATCAAAGGTAATCGACTTAACGAAATGACGAGGTATTTTAGAAAGCCATTTATCCAAGTGATAGTTAACTGCTTCATCAGTTTTACGATGAACGTTAAGCACAATCATCACCTTAGATTGACGTTCCACCAAGGTCATGACCGCACCACGATGAGCTTTTCCTTGAACAGTATCAGCTTCAAAGTGACCAAACTCGTGTTGGTAGTGAGGAAAATCATGGTATCGCTGGTAAATACTCCGACCGAGATGCCCCGCCTTACCACGTCGTTCGACATAGCCATTGGGGTGTCGCTTGCCTTTCATCGGTAATTGCTGGACGGCAAAATTGTACTGTCCACGAGCAAACATCCGATAAAGTGTCCGCATACTACAGCTAATTGTCCGTTCTGCTCGACCAATGATCGTATCAGGTGTCCAGCCCGCTTTAACCTGCTCATTGATGTAGCTGATCTCATCCTTGGCTAGCTGAGCCTGCTTACGACCACAACGCTGCTTATTCCGTTGGTAAGCCTTAAGATACTGTGCAATGGTCTTACCGCTATCAAGAAATCGATAGACTCGGTAAATAGTTTCTTGGCTTCGTTTAAGCAGTTTAGCAGCTTGATAAGCCTTCGTACCTTGGTGCCAAAAATTAGCTATGAGGGTTAGTTCACGTGTGGTAAGATGTTTATAAGTCATTTGTGATGTTCCTTTACTTTTGTTTGTGGTTATTCAAAAGTCTATCACAAATGGCTTTTTTATTTTTCTAACTTAATTTTACAAACGGCG
>NZ_JACIVD010000005.1:0-237 GCF_014145555.1 Limosilactobacillus albertensis | reverse complement strand
TGCTTCGGGGAGCGGTAAGTACGCTTTGATCCGGAGATTTCCGAATGGGGCAACCCAATCAGCTTAGTCGCTGATTACTTGACTAGTGAATCCATAGCTGGCAAGAGGTAGACGCAGTAAACTGAAACATCTTAGTAGCTGCAGGAAGAGAAAGAAACATCGATTCCCCGAGTAGCGGCGAGCGAAAAGGGAAGAGCCCAAACCAACAAGCTTGCTTGTTGGGGTTGTAGGACTGAA
>NZ_JACIVD010000049.1:0-8552 GCF_014145555.1 Limosilactobacillus albertensis | reverse complement strand
AATGCTCATGTACGGTAAAGAAGCAAGCAACCGAAAACAATAGATAGACCGCCAGCACTACACTATTCCGAACCAAAGACCAAAAGATAAGCATTTTGAGAAAATCTAAACTTTTGGATTTTCCTACAATGCCGACTACGGCGGAATCCCTCCCACTCCTTATATATTTCTTTCTGTATACATTGAATTTGTATTTAGTAAAATGCAGACAACACCACGGATCGGCTTTTGGCTGGACAATTCCAACCAAACACCGCAGCAGACAGTAGAAACCATTCTGAACGTTAGGAAGCCGGTATGATTGTTACATATAAGGGGAAGAAAAATTTCTTTTAGATACTTGTTTTCCTAAAACTGATGTGATATAATTCAATTCCAGAAAAGGAGTAAAAAATATGCGGCAAGGTATTCTTAAATAAAACTATAATCAAATAGTGGGAACAAAGGATTATGATAGTCCCTTTTGTAGGGGCTTAGTTTTTTGTACCCAAAAGAATACTTTTGCCTTATCAATTTTGACATATCCCCAAAAACAGCACTCACAAACAGGTGTATGCTGTATATGTGTATGTCCGCAAATTATCATCCCCAGTGGTAAAAGTATTTTACTGCTGGGGATTTTTATGCCCTTCGGGGCAGTAAAGGGAGGACAATCACATGAAAATAATCAATATTGGAATTCTTGCCCATGTAGACGCTGGAAAGACGACCTTGACGGAGAGCCTGCTATATGCCAGCGGAGCCATTTCAGAACCGGGGAGCGTCGAAAAAGGGACAACGAGGACGGACACCATGTTTTTGGAGCGGCAGCGTGGGATTACCATTCAAGCGGCAGTCACTTCCTTCCAGTGGCACAGATGTAAAGTCAACATTGTGGATACGCCCGGCCACATGGATTTTTTGGCGGAGGTGTACCGCTCTTTGGCTGTTTTAGATGGGGCCATCTTGGTGATCTCCGCTAAAGATGGCGTGCAGGCCCAGACCCGTATTCTGTTCCATGCCCTGCGGAAAATGAACATTCCCACCGTTATCTTTATCAACAAGATCGACCAGGCTGGCGTTGATTTGCAGAGCGTGGTTCAGTCTGTTCGGGATAAGCTCTCCGCCGATATTATCATCAAGCAGACGGTGTCGCTGTCCCCGGAAATAGTCCTGGAGGAAAATACCGACATAGAAGCATGGGATGCGGTCATCGAAAATAACGATAAATTATTGGAAAAGTATATCGCAGGAGAACCAATCAGCCGGGAAAAACTTGTGCGGGAGGAACAGCGGCGGGTTCAAGACGCCTCCCTGTTCCCGGTCTATTATGGCAGCGCCAAAAAGGGCCTTGGCATTCAACCGTTGATGGATGCGGTGACAGGGCTGTTCCAACCGATTGGGGAACAGGGGAGCGCCGCCCTATGCGGCAGCGTTTTCAAGGTGGAGTATACAGATTGCGGCCAGCGGCGTGTCTATCTACGGCTATACAGCGGAACGCTGCGCCTGCGGGATACGGTGGCCCTGGCCGGGAGAGAAAAGCTGAAAATCACAGAGATGCGTATTCCATCCAAAGGGGAAATTGTTCGGACAGACACCGCTTATCCGGGTGAAATTGTTATCCTTCCCAGCGACAGCGTGAGGTTAAACGATGTATTAGGGGACCCAACCCGGCTCCCTCGTAAAAGGTGGCGTGAGGACCCCCTCCCCATGCTGCGGACGTCGATTGCGCCGAAAACGGCAGCGCAAAGAGAACGGCTGCTGGACGCTCTTACGCAACTTGCGGATACTGACCCGCTTTTGCGCTGCGAGGTGGATTCCATCACCCATGAGATCATTCTTTCTTTTTTGGGCCGGGTGCAGTTGGAGGTTGTTTCCGCTTTGCTGTCGGAAAAATACAAGCTTGAAACAGTGGTAAAGGAACCCACCGTCATTTATATGGAGCGGCCGCTCAAAGCAGCCAGCCACACCATCCATATCGAGGTGCCGCCCAACCCGTTTTGGGCATCCATCGGACTGTCTGTTACACCACTCCCGCTTGGCTCCGGTGTACAATACGAGAGCCGGGTTTCGCTGGGATACTTGAACCAGAGTTTTCAAAACGCTGTCAGGGATGGTATCCGTTACGGGCTGGAGCAGGGCTTGTTCGGCTGGAACGTAACGGACTGTAAGATTTGCTTTGAATACGGGCTTTATTACAGTCCGGTCAGCACGCCGGCGGACTTCCGCTCATTGGCCCCGATTGTATTGGAACAGGCATTGAAGGAATCAGGGACGCAACTGCTGGAACCTTATCTCTCCTTCACCCTCTATGCGCCCCGGGAATATCTTTCCAGGGCTTATCATGATGCACCGAAATACTGTGCCACCATCGAAACGGTCCAGGTAAAAAAGGATGAAGTTGTCTTTACTGGCGAGATTCCCGCCCGCTGTATACAGGCATACCGTACTGATCTGGCCTTTTACACCAACGGGCAGAGCGTATGCCTTACAGAACTGAAAGGGTATCAGGCCGCTGTCGGCAAGCCAGTCATCCAGCCCCGCCGTCCAAACAGCCGCCTGGACAAGGTGCGCTATATGTTTCAGAAGATAATGTAACGTCTTGCGCAATGCAAGCGTTCATTGCTGGCTATTGCGAAATATCATTGATAAAATCAGTATCAGAGAGGAGAAACTATTTTGAACCAGGAACAGACGAATATTACAACAGGAAAGCAAATACGTCATCTGCGAACACAATTGGGAATGACACAGGAAGAACTAGCCGGGGAATTGAATGTTACCCGGCAGGCACTATCGAATTGGGAGAGAGATGTTAATGAACCCGATTTAAATATTCAATTTACACAATGGAAAAAGAATAGGGACTTTCGATTTAATGACAATAAGGATTTTGCAATCTTTCATCCAGTCCAAACAGCGATAAGTGATATTTCAGAACGAGATAAATTTAGAAAAGTATTAGCAAACTCAAAGGCTAGAAAGAACATTTTGATAACCACCAATGATTTCAATAATAATCCGGAAAAAATATATGATATTGTTAACGCAGTGCTAATTTTGGATACAACAGCTGTAAATGAAAAGAATAAACAAACCTATGCTACTATAAAAGCTAATTTAGCAGCTGATGGTAAAGAAGAGCCATATTGAGTGTGTAGTAATTTTTGCTGATTGTTTTTAGATTACGTAGCAAAAATCAAGGTAGGTTACCTGTATTTGGCACTGATGGTTAGAATATCAATGTTCAAAGAAAACTAAGTAGCCTTAAAGATAGCTGCTTAGCTACTTAGGCTACTAAAAGATCGTCCGCAACTGGCCAAAGTTAACGGGACGGTCTTTTAGTATGTGCAGAATGTGGACAATAGGGTGGCATTTCCGCTACTTTTGGGGCGCCTTTTTAGCTAACTCTTCTCGACGTTGCTTGATGGCTTCTTCAATCTTCACTAGATCTTCTTCCTTAGCTAAATTAAGAATGTATTGTTGAGCTCGAAAAGTCTCTGAAGCATTGTTCCATTTACTGATTAGTTTAAACATACTCATTGCTATTTCACTCCTTGTAGTATTCAATAACTAAATTATAGCATCGATCCCTTGAACCATTGTTATAACGCACTCGACAGGCACCAAGTACGCTATAACATAGTAGCGTTCATTGAGTTTCCGTTAGCTAATGAAATGCTAAAATAGTGAGACTGGGTATGATAAGCAAGCACTCATCTTAGTTAAATTGCTGTAGAAATTAATCCTTAGAAAGCAGCGACAAACCGCACTGTCTCAGCGTTTGAGGCAATGTGTGATTGGTATGAGTCGGACGCCACATGTTGAGTCGGTGACGGTGTTGGAGCGAGCATAGCGACGAGTGATTGGAAAGTGGCGAAACGCTGAGGGGATGACGGTGCTGGAATGGACAGAGAAATGGGTGATGAATGTTGATATTATGAAGCTGTGTAATATTTAACTATACTATATTGCAGCATTACCAAGTATTACTATGATCGTGAGGAGAGTACTTGGACATTTGGTACCTCTGAAAGGCACATAGCTATGAGTAACTACGTGTGACTAATATGGACAAGTATTAGTTTCAGACAAAATCGTGTGAGAATATTTTGTCTGAAAGTAACGCTTGCGGAAATTAAAACTTATCGACGAGTTACTAGTACCCATTTTAAGGCTACCAGAAAAATTATGGTCGGATTAGCAAAAGAAAATAAAGAAGTTCAAGAGAAGCAAATAGATACTAAGAGAACTGATAGCGGACTTTAATTGGGTGTGCTGACGAATCCGTGTACTGAGTTACTAGTCGGGATAATTCTAGCTACTGGTAACCTAGATAATCAGTAGCCAATGTATATTTAGCTTGATAGTTTACTCCTTGATATGGGGATAAACGGTATTCTTTGAAGAACGAATCCACTATGTCTCATGACGACCAGAATATGAGGCCTGAAAGCAGGATGTTGGACACGATATCTGGAGGTAACCTTTGATAGATATTTGAAGAGAATGAGGAGGAAGTCATAGATGAAGTTAACTCAAGAAGAATATGATAAATTTGAGCAAAAAATACATGCTGCTATTAGTGAAGCTGATGTAAGAAGAGCTTGGGATCACTTAATTACAGATGTTTTAGGTGAAAGTATTCATGAAGAACAAGAATATAGGGATATGACAATTAGTAATGTTGTGATTGAATTCAAGGACAAAGGCATGTTTAAGAACTCAAAAGAATCTCCTAAATTTAAGGAAGCTACAAAAGGACGAATTTTTAAATATATTAATCGCCTATCTAAAAAAAGTAATATGCCAACGTCTGCGTTTATTGGTGTTGTAACTGATGGTCAATGCACATCAATAGTAACAGTAGAAAATGACAAGGTAGATTCTGGAAATTTATTATCGGTTAATTTTAATAATATTGAGTATGTTTTAAGAGTCATTGATAAAGGAATGAGGGTCCCTTTAACTAGTTCAAATTTAATTGATGACTTTGGCCCTTTATCTAAGTATGGTGGGCCTGTAATCCTTAGTATGTATAGTGCTTTGAACGCCGATCTTCAACAGAAAGGTAATAACAAAACAAAATTATTTTTTAATGAGTGGAAGAATCTATACGGTCAAGTATCGACTATGCCTAAGAATAAACGTGAAGTAGTATTAAAGGAACTCGGCTTCCCACTAGATGCAGGATTATCGGAAGTGCTATTTACTATTAACACATATAACTCTTTTCTTGTTAAATTATTGGCGGCTGAACTTATATCAACATTACCGATATCAAGTTACTCGAAGTTTTCGGAAACAATAGGTCTAACTAGTAAAAATATTTTTACTGTTTTAAAAAGTGAACTAGAATTAGATAATTTCTTTGAAAGTTCAAACATACATAATTTTGTTAGTGAAGTTCTGTTTAGTTGGTACACAGAGTCTACAAACAAACCATCAAATATGGCAGAAAAGGTTAAGGCTATTTGCCTACGTTTATCTTTGTATGATATTTCTAATTACCAAGCAATGAGGTCTGGTGATTTATTAAAGGATTTTTATCAGAAACTTGTTCCTGATAAATTGCGGAAAAGTCTTGGGGAATTTTATACTCCTGATTGGCTTGTATCGTACATGCTTAATAAGGTTGGTTCATTAGAAGATAAGACAATACTAGATCCAACGAATGGATCGGGATCGTTTTTGCTTCAAGCTATCTACAAGAAGAAAGAAATCTACCAAAGAAAGGGGCTTGGTTCTCAAGAGCAATTATCAAAAATTCTAAGTGAGGTTTATGGGTTTGATTTAAATCCCTTAGCAGTTCAAATAGCACGTGTTAACTACTTGTTTGCTATATATGATCTTATTATTGATAGCCCTGGTATAACTGTGGAAATCCCAGTATTACTTTCGGATGCGATCTATGTCCCAGAAATGCAACAAGGTACAGACAAGTATGTATATACAATTGGATCAAATGTTGCAGATCTACACGTAGAATTACCTAAATCATTAGTAGATAGCCGTCAAAGGTTAGTTAAAACTTTTAGTATTTTAAATGCAGCTATAGATCACAATGGTAAGTTCGAAGATTGTTTACCATCGTTGCAAGCATTATTTACTAATGAAGATGCAAGTTTTTTTAAAACATTAAATAATACTTTTGATAAAGTACAAGATTTACATAAAAAATCTTGGGACGGTATCTGGTTCCAAATTATCCAAAATTTTTTCTGGTCTATAGAACTTCCTAAAATGGATATTATTGTAGGTAATCCACCTTGGGTTAGATGGTCATCTTTACCTGAATTATATCGTGAGAGGGTAAAAGATACAGCTAAGTTATATGATATTTTTTCTGAACATAAGCGCTACGGAGGAAATGAACTGGACATTTCCGCATTGGTTACTGTTTCAGTTGCTGATCGTTGGTTAAAAAATAATGGTGTTATAAGCTTTCTTCTTCCTCAAATTCATTTGCAGAATGACTCATCATCTGGATTTAGACAATTTAAAATTGGTAAGTATCATCTCATACCTCAGATTATAGAGGACCTACAAAATATTTCTGCATTTGAAAATGTAGTGAATAAGCCAATGATAATTACATTGAAAAAAGGCACAAATGATCCTACTTTCCCTGTTGAATATAAGAAATGGGTATCAGTGGATAATAAAAAAGTAGTAAAAAATAATGCAGCGCTGAGTGACGTATTAATGACACGCGATGTTCGAGACCTTTTTGCAAAGCCGCTTAAAGATTCACCAAGAGCAAGGTGGATATATGGAACAAGGCAACAGTTACCAATTTTTGATAAACTATTGGGACAACCTACTTACCATGGAAGAAGGGAATTACCACTGATCTAAACGGTATATTCTTTCCACGTATTTTGAATCAAGGAAATGGTTTAGTTCAAATAGAAACTGGACCATCAGCAGGTAGAGTGAATATTGGCCCGGCTTTTCGAACTTGGGTAGAACAGGACATGATATATCCCTTGGCAAAAGGTTCTAGGAATATCAAGCGAGGTGAGTTTGTTTCTGACGATAGTATTGTAGCTATTGTTCCAAACAAGGGAATACAGGATAGGGATTATAAGGACGCACAAAAGCAAATGGAAAAACTTCCTAAGATGAAGGCGTACTTTGAACGCTTTGAGGCAATTTTAAGGAATCGATCAACCTATCGTAACTTTATGAAAGGAGCGCCTTATTGGTCTGTCTACAATGTAGGTAATTATACGTTTAGTCCGTATAAGGTATCATGGTCAGAAATAGGTTCTAAGGTCAATGCAGCACTTTTGGAGGAACCTGTTTCTAGACTTAAAAACAAGATAGTGATTCCTGATCATAAGTTGTTTTTCGTATCATTTAAAGACCGCGATAGCGCTATGTATCTAATGGGAATATTAAATAGTTCTATTATTGGAGACATAGTGACAAATTCAACCGTTTCAACTTCTAGAGGTGATATTCTCAAAGATTTACATCTGCCTTTATATGACCCGAAATGTCAATTTAAATTAGAAAAATGTTGAAAGCTGTTCATCTGTGACGTGACTTAGGAATACTTCAAGTGGTGTGCGGTAGTGAAGTGACTTCCGTGGAATAGTATTTCGTTTGTGCATCAGCTGGGTGATTAGTTCATCTGGTAAATTACGGAAGTCTAATCGTTTACTGAGACCGTCACGACGTAAGATACCATTATTGTTTTCATTCAGGCCGCGTTGATTGGGCGCTCCAACCTCCGCAAAATAAGTATGAAGATCATGTTTATTGGCAATCTCACGCCAGCCCGCGAATTCCTTACCATTATCAAAGGTAATCGACTTAACGAAATGACGAGGTATTTTAGAAAGCCATTTATCCAAGTGATAGTTAACTGCTTCATCAGTTTTACGATGAACGTTAAGCACAATCATCACCTTAGATTGACGTTCCACCAAGGTCATGACCGCACCACGATGAGCTTTTCCTTGAACAGTATCAGCTTCAAAGTGACCAAACTCGTGTTGGTAGTGAGGAAAATCATGGTATCGCTGGTAAATACTCCGACCGAGATGCCCCGCCTTACCACGTCGTTCGACATAGCCATTGGGGTGTCGCTTGCCTTTCATCGGTAATTGCTGGACGGCAAAATTGTACTGTCCACGAGCAAACATCCGATAAAGTGTCCGCATACTACAGCTAATTGTCCGTTCTGCTCGACCAATGATCGTATCAGGTGTCCAGCCCGCTTTAACCTGCTCATTGATGTAGCTGATCTCATCCTTGGCTAGCTGAGCCTGCTTACGACCACAACGCTGCTTATTCCGTTGGTAAGCCTTAAGATACTGTGCAATGGTCTTACCGCTATCAAGAAATCGATAGACTCGGTAAATAGTTTCTTGGCTTCGTTTAAGCAGTTTAGCAGCTTGATAAGCCTTCGTACCTTGGTGCCAAAAATTAGCTATGAGGGTTAGTTCACGTGTGGTAAGATGTTTATAAGTCATTTGTGATGTTCCTTTACTTTTGTTTGTGGTTATTCAAAAGTCTATCACAAATGGCTTTTTTATTTTTCTAACTTAATTTTACAAACGGCG
>NZ_JACIVD010000048.1:0-116418 GCF_014145555.1 Limosilactobacillus albertensis | reverse complement strand
CGCCGTTTGTAAAATTAAGTTAGAAAAATAAAAAAGCCATTTGTGATAGACTTTTGAATAACCACAAACAAAAGTAAAGGAACATCACAAATGACTTATAAACATCTTACCACACGTGAACTAACCCTCATAGCTAATTTTTGGCACCAAGGTACGAAGGCTTATCAAGCTGCTAAACTGCTTAAACGAAGCCAAGAAACTATTTACCGAGTCTATCGATTTCTTGATAGCGGTAAGACCATTGCACAGTATCTTAAGGCTTACCAACGGAATAAGCAGCGTTGTGGTCGTAAGCAGGCTCAGCTAGCCAAGGATGAGATCAGCTACATCAATGAGCAGGTTAAAGCGGGCTGGACACCTGATACGATCATTGGTCGAGCAGAACGGACAATTAGCTGTAGTATGCGGACACTTTATCGGATGTTTGCTCGTGGACAGTACAATTTTGCCGTCCAGCAATTACCGATGAAAGGCAAGCGACACCCCAATGGCTATGTCGAACGACGTGGTAAGGCGGGGCATCTCGGTCGGAGTATTTACCAGCGATACCATGATTTTCCTCACTACCAACACGAGTTTGGTCACTTTGAAGCTGATACTGTTCAAGGAAAAGCTCATCGTGGTGCGGTCATGACCTTGGTGGAACGTCAATCTAAGGTGATGATTGTGCTTAACGTTCATCGTAAAACTGATGAAGCAGTTAACTATCACTTGGATAAATGGCTTTCTAAAATACCTCGTCATTTCGTTAAGTCGATTACCTTTGATAATGGTAAGGAATTCGCGGGCTGGCGTGAGATTGCCAATAAACATGATCTTCATACTTATTTTGCGGAGGTTGGAGCGCCCAATCAACGCGGCCTGAATGAAAACAATAATGGTATCTTACGTCGTGACGGTCTCAGTAAACGATTAGACTTCCGTAATTTACCAGATGAACTAATCACCCAGCTGATGCACAAACGAAATACTATTCCACGGAAGTCACTTCACTACCGCACACCACTTGAAGTATTCCTAAGTCACGTCACAGATGAACAGCTTTCAACATTTTTCTAATTTAAATTGACATTTCGGGAAATAAAAATTGTTTATCTCATTACCTTTGTAATATAAATTACTATAACTTGTGGATGAACTAATAAAATCAGCTGGCTTAGTATGAGCGTCTCCATGCAAATGGATCACGGTACTACTAGGAGCATCTATCTCATTGTTAACCAAATGTTTTCCAAACTCTTTAGTACTATTAATTACATAAGGCTCAACTTCCAGAACCTGTTTCAGGCTATTCTCTATTTGTGAATCATAATTCGTTGTTATATAAATAGCTGGTATACGAGTTAATTCGTTTAATATTAAATTCTGGTTGCTAGATGGAAGAATTTTATTAAAATATTCTTTTTCAAAACTTAATACTTCTTTTTCATAAGTTGAATTTTTAGCATACTTTTTTACTAGATATCTAATAAAATCTACTTTCCTTTCATTTGTAAAGCTTGATTCTTGCAACCAGTCAAGTTGGTCAATCCAATCAGTTTTATAAGGATGATCGCTTTCTAATCTATTAAAATTATATTTCCAATATTCAATTAAGTGTTTAACATAATCATTCCAAGACGAATACCCTTGTGAAGCAGACACTCCTGCCCCTATAAAGAAAATTAAGGATTTACTCTTCCTTGCCTCACCTACTTTTTCTACAAAATTTTTATTAACATCTGCAACAGTCATATTATTCTCCATTTTTTCTATATAACCAACTATATTGATTTAATCTCATTTTTTACTATTTCTCCCTATTTATTATTCTATTATAATTTAGGAAACTTTGCGCTATTAATTGTAACCGTACGCTATGCAGATGGTCTAACTAACCCAAATCAAAATAAGTAAAATATCCACCTTATTTTTACTAAATTTTATCAATCAACCTCATAAAACAATGTTATAATGTAACCGTTAACAAACAACAAATTTTCAAGGAGATGCATGTCATGGGACGTTTAGAGAATAAGGTTGCGATTGTTACTGGTGGTTCAAAAGGAATCGGTGAAGCAATTGCCGAACGTTTTGTTGAAGAAGGCGCTAAGGTAGTTATTACTGCCCGTCACACTGAAGAAGGTGAAGCCCTTGCTAATAAGCTTGGCGAAAATGCCCTCTTTATCCAACAAGATGTCTCAAAGAAAGCCGAATGGGAAAAGGTAATTAAGGAAACCATTGACCATTTTGGCAAGGTTAATATCATTGTTAATAATGCCGGAATTGGTGTATACGCTGACGTTGAACAAATGGACGATGATAACTGGGACAAGACCATTGGCATTAACTTAACCGGAACGATGTGGGGTATTAAGCTCGGCATTAAGGCGATGAAGGATAATGGTGAAAAGAACTCCATCATCAACCTTTCATCAATCATAACCACCCGTCAAACGGGTGGTTTGCACATCGGCTATAAGCCGATTAGAAAAGCCAGCGTCTCAAGGCGCTGGCTTTCGCTTTGCTCAAGCCAAAATGCTCTGACTACTTTGCCACCGCTTTAAGCGGTGTTTGTATTACTTCACTTACCCTTAAAAGGGTCTGAGTATTCCGTACTTGTTAGCTTATCTATAATCATGTCATGTTTTTCTTGATCTCGAATATATTTCTTAATTGTGGATTCATTTAATCCCACTGTACTTACATAATATCCTTCTGCCCAAAAATGTCGATTGCCAAATTTATACTTTAAATTTGCATGACGGTCAAACATCATCAATGCACTTTTGCCTTTCAAATATCCCATAAATTGTGAGACGCTTAGTTTCGGTGGAATGCTTACTAGTAAATGCACATGGTCCGGCATCATATGTCCTTCGATTATTGTTACGCCTTTGTACTTACACAACAATTTTATATAGTCTCTAAGATCCCTACGATATTGATTGTAAATTACTTTCCGTCTATACTTTGGAATGAATACGATATGGTACTTACATAACCACTTCGTATGGGCTAAACTATTTAGTTTATTAGCCATATTTATAAAACCTCTTTTCCCTTATTTGATTTTGGCTTGAACACCTACATCTTAAGGCAAAAGAGGCCTTTTTTATATAATTTTTATCGCCCACCCGCAGAGCAGGTGGTTTTTTGTTTCGTGCACTCGCTTCGCTCACGCACTCAACTAGGTCTAAAGACATTAATTGAAGGTCTAATTGGTGATCCTGACCTCTTTGCTTACAACGCTTCTAAGGGTGGTGTCCGGCTCATGACTAAGTCTGCTGCCCTTGACTGTGCTCGAAAAGGCTACGATATTCGCGTCAACTCAATCCACCCCGGCTATGTTGTGACCCCATTAGTTGAACATTTGATGGAAACTGATCCAAAAGTTAAGGAACATCTTATCAGTCTTCACCCAATGGGCCGCCTAGGAAAGCCAGTTGAGATTGCTAACCTCGCCCTTTACCTGGCCTCTGACGAATCAAGCTTTAGCACCGGCTCCGAATTTGTCGCTGACGGCGGCTACACTGCCCAATAAAAATTAGCATCTTAATAAATTAGAGATCAATCAGCGCACTAGTTGATTGGTCTTTTTATGTTATAATCAAGTCCGACATTATTTTGGAGGAGTAGATTTTATGTTTAAAGCTTACAAGTACTACTGGCAAAACGCTTTTAAGTACAAGGCCCGATCAACACGGGCAGACTTCTGGTGGCCCGTTCTTGTCACCACAATTATTTTCTTAATCTTAACCTTGCTAATTGTAATGGCAGTTGGTTCCGCCGTGACTAACCTATTAGATGGCTATGCTAACGCTGGCGGCTTTGCAATGGTCCTGATGATTCTTACTGGTATTTTTGCAATTGCCAATATTTTCCCATCAATCGCCATTAGTGTTCGTCGCTTCCGTGATGCCGGCTTATCTGGGTGGGCAGTTTTAGCTTTTTGGCTAATTTCAATTGTTTTAGGTAGTGGTGACAATAATCTCTTAATGTCACTATCATTTGTCCTCGACGTGATTGAGTTAGTACTGTGCTGCTTGCCATCTGGCTACATTAGTCAGCATGGTTGGTGGAGTCCTAACTATACTGACGACGTTGAAATTCCGTCATTACAGAACAAAGACTAAAAAAAGCTGGTGTTGTATTTTCATACAGCATCAGTTTTTTCTAATTAAAAGTTATTTATTCTATTAATCCTTGTAGATCGGTTGAGTAGTACCCCGCAATGTAATTTTATCAAGCCCATTATCAAGATCATACTTATCATCACTGATCTTCTGTTGCCGATACCCAGCTCGTGAAAATGCTTCAACCAAACGTGCCATAAACTTTTGGCCGCCTTCAGCAGTTTCATAAACCATATGATCAATATATTGTGGCATATTTGTACTCCGCCGAATTAAAGTAACCAAGTAAACTTGCTTATCAGTTTTATTAATTTCTGAGGTATTTTGCATTAAAGACATTTCGTTTTCCTCCTATCAAGATATAATCTTCTCTTCCTACCTCTTATTATATGTTCTGAACACCATTAGTTAAAGGTGTAAATTAAATAAACTTTTTACATTTTTCCTTTCTTAACCGTTATTATAGATGGGCAGCAAAAAAGAGTCATCACGCTAGCAATGGCTCTTTCACTTTAATTAGTACCGATGTTTATTAATCCACCGCAAAATTTCATCATAAATTTCCCATTTCCGACTAGTTTCATTAAGTATTTCATGCATCAAAAACGGGTATACGTGCAGCTCCTTATCGGCTGAACTAATCTTTCCCATAATATTTTCCAATTCTTTTAGCACTCCCCTGTACCTTTTGCTAATTTGGTGTTACTATAATGGCGAAAGGAAGCATAATCATGGAAATTAATGCAGATGCTCTTAAGAACTTCCAAAACTCGAAGTTCAATTTTGTGGATGCAGATGGTAATGATGTAGACTTTGATAACTTGGACGAGAGTATAAAGTACACTCTTCGTGATGGTGAAACAGTTGTTGAAGACGATATGCATGCCAAGGACGTTGTTGATACCATTAATAATGAATATGGCAAGACAATGAATGTCTAATTTCTTGATATGTAGAATTGAAAAAATAGGTTTTTATCATTCAATCAATGTTTGATAAAAACCTATTTTTTTACTCTTTGATACGATTAAATTGCTTCCCCATTCCAATAGTTCTAAAATTATAGATAAATTAAAGGATAAGGGGTCCTTATTATGATGAATGTTTTATTAATCATCTTAACCGTTATTTTTATTATCGAAAGTATTTTTGAAGTTCGCTATTTTTATCAAATTCGTACAATTTTTAACCAATCAGGACGAATTGAGCCTACCAAACGAGTCCAGCGTATTATTACTATTGAAACGCAGTGGTCATGGATCTCATGGATCTTTTTGCTTCTCTTATTCGTATTGCCAGATATGTATACAGCCGTCCTTATCTGTATCATTACTCTTATCGAAACATGGGTAGTATATGAACTTTACAATGCTCGTGAATATGCTAAACAAATTAATCAAAAATAACAATAAATGTCAAATACAGTTAATCGTCGCTGTGTTTGGCATTTATTTTTCGATAATAACTTTTTCACCTAGTTGCTGGGTTGCATTAGCATAATGATGGGTATTTAAGTAATCAACAATTTCTTGTCTGGATACGGTCGTAACAGGATCGTAACTGTCAGCATCGCTACGATGAGATAAATAATAAATATTAATATCGTCATCTTTATCAATTGTATAAACAAATTCAGGATCACTATCTTCATTAGCATCGTGATTGCCAAAAACTTCGTAAGCCATCCCCTGTCCCTTTTCAGTTAACTTATCCAATAAGTCCCTGTCGGTTGAAAGACGGACTGTTATCCCTTCATTTTTATCAAAAGCAAAAAAGTCTTGCCAAGGGGTATCAGTCTTTACCGCGTAATAAGTAATTGCCGCCGCACTTACTTTAGGACCAATATTAGTTGAAAGTGCGTTACCAGATGACTGCGGTTGTGATTGCGCATTTGTCTCGTTATCCTCACTTGCTGAAGTTGCCTGGTCAGTGCTGCCGCTAGTCATCGAACTTGATGCTTCAGATACATCATGACTTGCATAGTGGTTATTACGTTGACCAATAATCACCCCGCTAATCACTAGAATAACGACAATAATACTAATTAAAATTATCCGTTTACGCCACTTATTATTTGGTCTTCGCTGTGATCGGCGCGACAAAAGATTCCCAAAATCATAACCACACTTTGAACAGAATTTTGCATCAGCTGGCTGTTGTGTTCCGCATTGAGGGCAATATTTCTTCTTCACTGTATTCCTCCTAAGCAACCCGTACCTTAGTTAACAATTCGTAAACATACGAAAGTTCATTTGGTCGGAACGCCCCATGTAAAGTCCCCACCTTTTTAAAACCGCTTTTTATTGCGATTCGTTGCATTGCGGCATTATTTTCATTTGTGCTTAAACGAATTGACTTAATATCAGGACGTTCTGTTTCTAGATATTCAATCAAACTTAAAAATAATTTTGACGCATAGCCTTTCCCCGCATGACGTGAATGAATCGCTACACGATGGATTACAACATAATTTTCAGTATTAATTAGCCATTCCCCATTAAGCTCATCATAAAAATGATCCGGTGCCTCAACGATTGCTAGTGTACCGACCGTTTGTCCATCATCCGCCTTCACGAGATAAGCATAGCCATTTTCAATATCTTCTCTTACATGAGTGACGTTAGGATAGTCTCCCTGCCATTGATCAACGCCTCGTTCAGCCAACTGGTTACGGCCATCACGTAAAATATCTACTACTACATTTAAATCTGCCATTGTTGCTTTCCGGATTTTCATTGTAATCCCTCCCCGTAAAATCATTGCTTACAACTAAAATATAACAAATTAAGCAACTAATAGTATCACACCTTAATACGCATATGCAATCACTTTTTATTCAGCTTTTTAAGAAATCGATAAACTAATCTTAAATAATGTGTTGACAACGCTTACATAAAACATTATATTATTAGGTGTATCGATAAACTAAAACGTTTTCAAAGAAATAAATAGAGGGAGAATTTGCTATGAATTATTTTATCGGTGTCGATGTTGGAACCACTTCTACCAAAGCAGTTTTATACGACCAAAACGCAACTGTTTTAGATCAATTTAGTCAAGGTTATTCCCTTTACCGCGATGCTAGTGGAATGGCTGAGCAAGATCCGGCAGCAATTGTTGAAGCAGTGGAAAAAGTTATTCATGACGCTGCTGAAAAAGCAAAGTTAACAAACGGGAAATTGTTAGCGGTATCATTTTCTAGTGCTAATCAAAGCGTAATCATGCTTGATAAGAACTTCACCCCTCTTTCTCGCGTAATTACCTGGGCTGATACCCGTGCACGTGATGTCGCTAATGAGTTAAAACATAGTCCTGCTGGGCAGCAAATCTATGCTAAAACCGGTACACCGATTCACCCGATGTCCCCATTAACAAAAATCATGTGGCTCAATAAAACCCAAGCCGACAAGATTGCAAAAACTGCATATTTTGGAGATATCAAGTCATACCTCTTCTATCGGTTTTTCAACACATTTAAAGTTGATGTTTCCATCGCTTCGTGTACGGGAATGATGAACGTCAACACTTGTAACTGGGATGAGCAGGCACTAGAACTTGCAAAAGTTGACCGTAACCAATTACCAGAAATTGTCAACGGAACAACTCAAGAAATTGGGCTAACGGCAGAAGCACAAGCAAAAATGGGGATCCCAGCTGATACGCCATTTGTTTACGGCGCATTTGACGGCGCTTTATCTAACTTAGGCGTTGGTGCAATTAAGCAAAATACCGTTGCAATTACGATTGGGACCTCAGCTGGGGTACGGGTTGTAACTGACCATCCTGTAATCGACCCGCAACAACGACTCTTCTGTTATGCCGTAGATAAGGGATTGTGGGTAATTGGCGGTCCGCTTAACAATGGTGGTGATGTCTATCAATGGGCTGTCGAACACTTAGTTGATGCAAGTGCAGTTAAGAACGAAAATATTGATCCGTATACGCTCGCTAATCAAGTTATTGAAGGCGTGCCTGCTGGAGCACACGGATTGCTTTTCCACCCATTCCTTGGTGGTGAACGTGCCCCGTTATGGGATGCTAATGCCCGTGGCAGTTTCTTCGGCCTTTCTCATATGCATACACGAGCTGACATGCTAAGGGCTGTAATGGAAGGCATTTGTATGAACATTGCAACTGTTTTCCAAGCTGTACGAGACCTCGTCGGGAATCCCGCAAGTGTAACCGCAACTGGTGGCTTTGCCCGCGCTGAAGTCTGGCGGCAAATGTTAGCTGATGTCTTAAATTGCCCAGTCAACATCCCCAATTCATTTGAATCCGGCTGTCTCGGTGCAGTCACGATGGCAATGAAAAGTTTGGAAACGATTGAAAATTATGAAATTATTCAAACATTTATTGGCGATATCAGTTCATATCAGCCAAATCAAGAAGCGGTTACTATTTATCAAAACTACTTGCCGCTTTTCCAGCAGGTTGAAGGGCTATTAACACCAGCCTACTCAACAATTGCAAGACTGCAACAACAATCTACTCACTAGGAGGTTATCTATTATGCCTTTACTTATTGTTTTAATTGGAGTTATTATTCTTATTTTTATGATTGTTAAACTCAAAATGAACACTTTTGTTGGTTTAGTAATCACATCTTTCATCGTTGGCCTATTGCTTGGATTACCACTTACAAAAATTCCCCAAACAATTGAGTCGGGTATCGGCGGGCAACTTGGACACCTTGCCATTATCTTTGGCTTTGGTTCAATGCTCGGTAAATTAGTTTCAGATGCTGGTGGCGGATACCGAATTGCAACTACCCTTATTAATAAATTTGGCCGGCGCTGGATTCAATTAGCCGTTATCCTTGCTTCCTTTATTATTGGATTAGCATTATTCTTTGAAGTAGGATTGGTTGTCGTTTTACCAATTATTTTCATTATTGCGCGTGAACTTGACATGCCATTAATGTACCTTGGTATTCCAATGGCTGCCACGTTAAACGTCACTCACGCTTTCTTACCGCCACACCCTGCGCCAACAGCAATCACCGACATTCTCGGCGCGAACCTTGGTCATGTTTTACTCCTCGGTATTTTAGCTGCTATTCCAACGATTATTATTGCAGGACCTGTTTATAACTGGGTATTACAAAAAGTATATCCACGTGTTTACCGGAAAAATATTGATATCTCTGTTCTTGGTGAATATAAAGAATTTAAACTTGAAGAAACACCTAAATTTGGTATTTCTGTTTTGACTGCCATGATGCCGGTTATCTTAATTGCTGTTGCTACTATCTGTTCATTTATTTTCCCTAAAAATAATCCAGTCAACGAGTTCATTCAATTTATTGGTGCTCCCGACCTTGCAATGCTTCTTTCATTAATTTTTGCGATTTTCACCATGGGCTTACGACGCAACAAGAAAATGGAAGAAATTTCAAATTCTCTCGCCGACTCAATTAAACAAATTTCCGTTATGCTTTTAATTATCGGTGGTGGCGGGGCCTTCAAACAGGTTCTTGTTGATGGTGGAATTTCTAAGTATATTTCTGGGCTATTCGCTCAAACTAATATCTCACCGATCCTGGCTGCCTGGTTAATTACCGCGCTACTACGGATGTCCCTTGGCTCATCAACGGTTGCGGCCATGACTGCTGCTGGACTTGTTGTTCCAATGGCTCATCAATTTGGTGGTAATTCCGTGATGGCAACATTGATGGTTCTATCCATCGGTGCTGGTTCTGTATTCTGCGGACACGTTAATGATGCCGGCTTCTGGATGATCAAGGAGTACTTTGGCCTTTCACTAAAAGAAACATTGCTTTCATGGACAACCCTAACCTCCGTCTTAGCCCTTGCAGGATTAGGCGCAGTTTATGCCATCTCACTATTTGTTTAAGCTATAATTCAAGCGTCCTAGCGAATTAGCTAGTGACGCTTTTTGCATGGTTTGGTATTCTTAATAGTAGAACTAATAAGGATGATGAATAAACAAATGACGCAACATACTACTATCGCTGACGTTGCTAAAGCAGCTGGCGTTTCTGCTACCACCGTTTCACGTATCCTTAACGGCCACTATGACAAAATGCGGCCAGCAACACGGAAACGAGTAGAAAAAGCGATTAATGACCTTCACTTTGTTCCAACTGCTTCTGCCCGCTTACTCCGGCAAACTCACAGTCATGTTGTCGGAATCCTCGTTGGTGATATCTCTAACCCCTTTTCATCTTTACTCGCTAAGGGGATTGATGATGTCCTGCAGCAAGCAGGCTACGATATCTTACTCATGAATACGAATAATTCTCGTGAAAACGAAAGCCGGGCACTTCAACGTCTTTACCAGCAAAGGGTTGATGGAATCATTGTTCAGCCTAACTCAAGATACTTCAACCAGTTTTCTTCCGCTATCCATCATGATATTCCCCTGGTTATCGTTGACCGTGAAGTTGATGATCAGCCTTCTACTGTTGGTAAAGTTACTTCTGCGAATCGCGATGCCTGTTACAATCTCGGTAAAATTCTCTATCAAAAGAATTACCAAAACATATTAACTGTTAGTGCCCGTTTTGCGGAAGCATCAGGGCAAATCCCACGAATTGCTGGTTTAAAGGTTGCTGCTGCTGACAATGGCCTTAGCTACCATAATATTGAAACTCGCGGACATGATCGTAATTGGCTTGCAAAAGCATTCCTGCAACAATTAAATGAGCTTAAGGGAAAGACAGCTGTGGTTTCATTAATGGGACCAATATTATTCGACTTATTAGCGATTTTCAAGGAACTGAACCTTTCTTTCCCAGGGGACATCGGCTTAGTTAGTTTCGATGACTGGGAATGGTCGCAGTACGTCGCAAATGGGATATTTTTATTAAAGCAGGACATGGAGTTAATGGGTAATCTAGCAGCCAATAAACTATTAACGCAGATTAACCGGGCAAGCACTGTTAGTTCAACTACTCTTTTACCAGTTGAAATCGTTGCACGCCAGTCACTTTAGCATATAATATTACAAAGAGAATTAAATTACTTACTTAAAGGAGAACAATAAATGAACTATTTAATTGGTGTTGATATTGGAACTTCGAGCACAAAAGCCGTCTTATACGACCAGGATGCCCGTGTAATTGACCAAGCTAACTATGGATACGAACTTCATCGTAATGCGGCTGGAATGGCTGAACAAGAGCCTGAAGAAATAATTAACGCAGCTGAACAAGCTATCCATGAGGTCGCTGCTAAAGCTAATCTTAGTAAGGGAAAATTACTTGCGGTTTCAATTTCAAGTGCAAACCAAAGTCTCCTCTTATTAGATAAGAATAAAAAGCCTATTTCCCGTCTAATCACATGGGCTGATAGTCGAGCCCAACGAGCCGCTGATAACCTTAAAATGATGACTGAAGGCCAGCAGCTATACATGAAGACTGGGACTCCCGTTCACCCAATGTCAACGCTGACTAAACTTCTCTGGTTAAAAAAAGATGAACCAGAATTATTTAACCGCACAGCATACTTTGCTGATATTAAAGCATACCTTTTCTACCGCCTATTCAACGAATTCAGAGTAGACATGTCGATCGCTTCCTGTACCGGCTTAATGAATCTCAAAACTTGCCAATGGGATGACCAAGCACTTACCCTGGCAGGTGTCACCAAAGACCAGCTGCCAGAAATCGTTGATGGAACTACCCAAGCACATGGTTTAGTTCCAGAAGCACAGGCAAAATTAGGTGTACCAGCTGATACGCCATTTATTTATGGTGCGTATGATGGTGCTCTTTCAAATATTGGTGTCGGAGCAACTAAGCAAAATACTGTTGCCATTACTATTGGTACTTCAGCTGCCGTGCGCGTTGTTACAGATCACCCGGTAATCGACCCGGAAAGGCGTTTATTCTGCTATGCAATCAGTAAAGGCCAGTGGGTAGTCGGTGGTCCCCTTAACAACGGTGGCGATGTATATCAATGGGCAGTTGAACACTTAGTTGATAGTAGTGCCGTTAAAAATGAGAATGTTGATCCTTACACTTTAGCGAATCACGTAATTGAAGGCGTTCCCGCGGGAGCTCACGGTCTCCTCTTCCACCCATTTCTTGGAGGAGAGCGAGCTCCATTGTGGAATGCTAAGGCTCGCGGTAGTTTCTTTGGGCTGTCACAGATCCATACACGTGCTGATATGTTGCGGGCCGTCATGGAGGGAATCAGCATGAACATTGCAACTGTTTTCCAAGCTGTCCGTGCGCTTGTCGGTGAACCAGCAAGTGTAACTGCCACCGGAGGATTCGCCCGTTCTGAAGTCTGGCGGCAAATGTTAGCAGACATTCTCAATTGTCCAGTTAATATTCCGGACTCATTTGAATCTGGGTGTCTAGGGGCAGCGATTATGGCGATGAAAAGCCTTGGAATGATTGATAGTCTTGAGATACCTAAACAATTAATCGGCAATGTTAGTTCCTATCAACCAGATCCAGCAGCCGTAAAGGTATATCAGCGCTACACTCCCCTTTTCAAACAAGTAGAAGAAATGCTTTCTCCAGCCTATTCTGAAATAGCAAATCTTCAAGAACGGCAAAATAAGTAGCATAAAACCATCTTGCAATAATCGTCTTATTGTAAGATGGTTTTCTTGTTTATGACTATTCTGTTAACACATCCTTAATATTACCTTTAGTGTTTTACTAATTAGGGTAAAGCGTTTTCTACCATGTTATGATTACCTCATAGCAAGGAAATGTTAATAGAAAGGATGTGGTTGTAATGGCCGCCTGGAAAAAATGGTGGATTTCATTTGCAATGTTGCTTCAGATAATTGTCGGAATTGTTGTAGTGTCATTATGGTTTTACCGTGACCAAGCTTGGACTATCCCAGTTAACGATTGGCTTCATAGTTCAACTGGACAAAGTTTCTCAGCAGGTGTTGCGATGTTTTTAATCATCGTTGCCCTAACCGTAATGGCAGTTGCTATTTTTCGTCCAACAACAACTAAACAAATGGTAATCGCTAAGGAAGGTGCTAACAAGGTACAAATTGATCAGCAAGCAGTTGAACACAGCTTAGGCACTTCAATTGCTAAATATGATCTTTATAACCCGGTTATTAAACTTAAAATGCACCGAAATAATCGTAAAGCAGACGTTACAGTCCATGGAATGTTATCAAACAGAACCAATCCTAAATTAATTCACACTGTACTTCTTCAGACGATTAAAGAGAACCTTAAGCAAGATTTCGATATTGATCTTAATAAATTACATGTTAAGTTAAGTCCATATACGGATAAAAAATCAGTTGTCGTTGTCTAAGGAGGTGCCCCATGAAACTTGCTACAATCGGTGTTATCTTAGGACTAATTATTAGCGTTAGTTGGATCATATGGGGATTTCTCCCAATGATTGGAATTCTAGTAGCGATAACTATCCTAGGTGGAATCGGCTATTTTCTTGATGCAAAAGGCTATTCATTGAATAAGCTTGCAGCAAAAATGTTAGACAAACTTGCCAACTAATTCTGAGGAGGAATTAACATGACAACAACTACAAACACTAAAACGATCGACGAGCAATTAACTTTTGATGACCAAGTAATCGAGAAAATCGCTGGCATTACCGCTAGTAAAGTACCGGGTATCCTTTCACTTGACGGAAATATGTTTAGTGAATTAGCTGACAAGGTAACTTCTGGCAGCAATCCTACTAAAGGAATCAGCGCTGATGTTGGTGAGAAACAAGTGGCACTAAAAATGGATGCAACAATTGAATACGGAAAAAGTGCTCCAGAAATTTTTAAGGCTGTTTGCTCCGAGGTAGAGCGTGCAATCAGTAAGATGACTGGCTTAAAGTTAGTTAAATTTGAATTGCATATTAATGACGTAAAAACAAGAGAAGAAGTAGAAAAAGAAGCACAATAGATTATTTTCGAGACAACTACACTTAATTTATCAAGCATAAGAAAAAACGACCAAAATGGGCTAACAGCTGATTCTGGTCGTTTATTTTGCACTCTCCTAAAAAATAACTAGGTTGGTTAGCCACGGTGGTTAGTATTTTTAGTCATCTAATAATTATTTAAACCGTCGTCCTAAAATTACTAAATCACGCTTAATATTATCAAGCTCTGCTACCTGTGGCAATAACCCCCATTGAGTGAAACCAAATGATTTAAATAAATTCAAACTAGGATGATTATGACCAAAGATATATGCCACAATTGTTTCAATATTTAAATTAGGCAATTGGCTAATAACAAATCGCAATGTATTTCTCCCAACTCCTTGTTTTTGAGAATGTTGATCAAGATAAATTGCAATTTCGCTAGTATGGTTATAAGCTGGTCGACCATAAAAATGTTCAAGCGCAACCCAACCAATAATCTCATTTTTATCTTTAATTACCCATATTGGATGGTTTTTGTCAAAAGACGCAAACCATTCTTTACGTTCGTCAACAGTTACCGGCTTGAGGTCCGCAGTGGCTATTCGCGATGAGATAATTTGATTATAAATTTCAACAATTCGTGGTAGATCTTCTATTGTAGCTTTTTCGTATATTAGATCCATGATTCCCTCTAAAAGCTAGTGTTTTTGAACTAGTCGTACCAATCCTATCATCATACTTAATATAATTCCCGTGAATGCTAATAGGGTATATCGGCGTAATTGTTGGTTTTCTTCTGTTAATAATTTTATCTCTTGTCGCATAGCTTTTTTCTTCACTGCTAGCACCACCTTCACTAAGTCTATCAAGATAATCATATCATATTATCCGACATTACTTCTTATATATTTTATCTTTAACCTGCTAGTGGCTATAATAAAAGGTATAAGGGAGCGTGAAGTGTATGGTCTTAAATGATATCATTAGCATTCTACTATTTTGTGTTTTTACCTATCTCTTTAATCTTAATTTTCGCCGAGATAATTATGCTTATGCCTTCGTAATGTTTATAGGAATGATGGTCTTCTATGGCGATTTCTACCATCACCTGCCAGCTAGTTGGAAATTGTATATTTTAATCATCGCAACTTTTTGCTGGGCCATATTTACTATTCTCGTAGGAAGGCAAGCCTTTATTAAAGCAAGCCACCGTAAGCATTTTTCTTATGCAACAGCTATTGGAATTCTTGCAATCATTATAACTTTTATTTTTAGAATTATTCTTTAAAGAGGTTCTGCAATAAACGGTAAGGATAGAGTAAAATCTTATCCTTATCGTTTTTTCTTATGTTCAGTAAAATAGCAAAAAAGTTCAGAACAATTTTTCGTTCTGAACTAGTCTTAAATTACTGATATTACTAGCAATCATGAGCCTTATCAGTTTGCAAATTTAATTCTGTATCACTAAGATCTAAGACTTCAAGATTACTTGTTAGAATCCGCTTAGGACTAACAAGGGGCATCGTAAAGTATTGGGGATTAAACCTTACTTCCATTTCTTTATCAAACTGGACAGCCGTATGTTCTTTTATGAAAACATCGCCCAAATTAGATGTAAGCTTTTTATCATAATCTGGAGTAGCTAAGTCTTTTTTGACAAAGATTAATCGATAACCACCGTCTAAACTACAACTCCCAACTGCTGAAAATGGGCCAACCCCATCATCAAAGTCGAGAAGCATCTTCTTAGCTGATGGGTTATAACGTTGTAAGCGTTCAACTGCCCGATTAGTAAATGTAATATCCATTAATCTCATCCCCATTTCTTAAAATCAATACCTATATTTTAACTAATTAAAAATAGAATTTTAAATTTAAAGCTCACAATTGGTATTAAAAAAGATCGAGAAGTTTTCCCGATCTCTTATTTGTATCTTAACCTTCAAAGGCATCTGTCAAAGGAGGAACAACTTGCTTCTTCCGTGATACAACCCCTGGTAAGTTCATCCGATTCTTTTCGTTTAGTTTCTTGCCAAAAGCAGTTTCAACCTTTTCAGCAGGATCCCCAACTACTAACAATTCAGAATCACTGTTTAAAATGTTAGTGGCGATCAATAGGAATAAATCGTAACCATTGTCATTCATTAAGCTTTGCATTTGGTTTTCTAAGTCGGCCTGACGCGCAAAAACGTCATCTAAGTCAACAGTATTAACTTGGCCAATACGAACTTTCTTCCCACCAAGTTCAAAAGTCTTAGCATCGCCGTCAACGATATCAGCATCAGACTTGGCACCAAGGTTTGTACCTGCCTTAAGCATTTCAATACCATACTTTTCGTAATCTTCAACACCAGCAACTTTTGCTAGGTATTTAACTGCTTCACGATCATGGTCAGTTGTAGTTGGTGACTTCAAAAGTAAAGTATCAGAAATAATTGCAGAAAGCATCATTCCAGCTAAGTTAGCAGGAATATTAATGTGCTTTTCTTGGAATAATTCAGTAATAATGGTACTTACACAACCGTAAGGACGTACTGTTGCCCAAAGTGGTTGAGCAGTTTCAAAACCAGCAATCCGGTGATGATCAACCAAGTGAGTAACAGTAACCTTATCAATATCACTGACACTTTGTTGTGGTTCATTATGGTCGACTAGCATTACCTTGTCTACTTCATTTGCAGCCGTTTCAATTACACGTGGGGCCTTCATTCCGAAAGTCTTTAATGCAAACTTAGTCTCATCATTCGGTTCGCCAAGAGCAACTGCTTCAGTTTCATATCCTAATTGATTCTGGAAGTATGAAAATGCCATTGCAGCAGTAATCGCATCTGTATCAGGTTTTTGGTGTCCGAACACTAATTCTTTGCTCATATTAATTCCTCCTGTTTGTTCACTACTTTAATCATAATTACTTCTAAGACGTGAACCGATCTACATTCCTATTCTATCATGGAAGTTAGCAGATTAAAGAATAATTATTAAATATCTCACTTATTTTGAATAAACTCTTTTAAAATTAGCCACATTTGCTGATGCTGGTCATTAAAGAACTTCGGTGGCTCCTTTAATAGTGAGAAATACTTAGTAGCTGTTGTTTCGCTTGGCTTAGGCTGAGAACGCTTTGAACTCTCTTCTTTAACTAAGTAAAAAGCATTAATTGGCTGAACTTTATCTCCATTTGGATAAGTGTAGAAATTTTGATCCAGTATCGCTAATTGTTTTATCGGAACCACTTCAATTCCCGCATCCTCTTTAAATTCGCGTCTAACAGTCTGATCAAAAGACTCACCAAATTCCATATAGCCACCTGGAAAGCCCCAATCACCGGTATCAGCTCGTTCTTGCAAAAGCACCTCTCTTGATTCATTTAATAATGCACCAGAAGCGCTGGTCATAATCAATGGCTGATGTCCAACTAATGCCCTAATATCTTTAATATAAGCCATCACGTTACACCTTCTTTTAACTTTGCGAAACCGGCTCTTCATCTAAAATATTTGTCTGTTTTATCCGTAGTTTTACTGGTTCTCCTTGAGTATCAGTATCAATTACAAATGTCCCATTCGATTTAATTGAACTAAGATGGTGATCTGTAGCCATTACATCCTGAAAAGCTGGTCGCTTAGTGATAATTTCAAATGCACCCTTATAATCGCTATCATAAGAAAGAAAATCTGCTATTTCATGAGGGTTAGATTTTAGACGGCGAAGTACTAATTCACCACGACGCGCACGTGCACCTATCTCGATTTCATCAACAGGCATCTCCTTAAATGCACCCCGCTGTGTGATCACGGCAATTGACTGGCCTTCTGTAACTAGGACTTGATCAGCTACTTGGTCAGCATCTTTTAAGTTAATTGCCCGTACACCTGCAGTTCGAATACCAGTTACAGGCACATCTGCTACATCATATCGCACTGCATATCCTTGACGACTAATTGTTAGGATTGATTGGCTCTCATTTGATGGTTCGTAGTAGTCAACACTTACCACACGTGCATGAGGTCTTAACTTGATTGCAGCACTAGCATGACTCTTATAGCGCGAACCAGGCTTATAATCCGTGAACGATGTCTGTTTTACTTGACCATCGCTTGTTCCCATGATAATCGTTCCCGATTGTGCTAGCTTATCAAAAATCATGGCCTTAATAATCTCCTCATTATCAGCCAGCCCAATTGTTTGTGAAATATGTTCTCCCGTATCTTTCCACCGTGCATCAGCTATTTCATGAACAGGGCGGTAAATAATATGACCAAGATTAGTAAACATAAATAGGTGCGACAATGTATTGGTTTGCTGAATAAGTAGTGGATAGTCATCCTCACGTAGTCCATTTTCATCAGCTTCAGATGCTTTGAACGATCGAATACTGCTTCGTTTAATATACCCAGCATGTGAAACTAATACCACGACATCTTCGTTAGCGACTGTAACTTTAGTATCAATTTCCAATTTTTCAACTTGATCTTCAATCTTAGTTCGGCGCGGATTACCAAATTGTTTTTTTATCGCACGAATTTCTTTTGCAAGGACCTTATCTAATTCTTTCTCATCTGTCAAAATTAACTGGTATTCATTAATTTGTGAGTTTAATTGAGCCTGCTCATCTTTTAATTCAGTTACATCAGTATTCGTCAATCGATATAGTTGCAACGTAACAATTGCTTCGGCTTGTTCAGCAGTAAAATCATATTCTTTAACTAAATTTTCTTTAGCATCTTTTCGGTTTTTACTTGCCCGGATGGTCTTAATAACCTTATCAAGGATAGATAAAGCCTTAATCAATCCTTCAACAATATGAAGGCGGTGCTGTGCTTTAGTTAAATTATACTGTGTTCGCCGCCGAATAATTTCCCTCTGAAACTCCAGATATGATGTCAGAATCCGCTTTAAGCCAACCCGCATCGGCCGCTGATCATCAATTGCTACCATATTAAAATTATAGTTGATCTGCAAATCAGTATTTTTTAAAAGGTAATTAAGGATACCATTAGCATTAGCACCACGTTTTAATTCAATTGCAATCCGTAACCCGCTTCGGTCAGTTTCATCACGAGCTTCAGCGATTCCCTCTACCTTCTTGGCAAGCCGCAAATCATTAATCCGCTTAACCAGCTGTGCCTTATTTACTTCATAAGGAATCTCAGTCACGTTAATTTGCTGACGGCCACCACGTAAAGTTTCAATTTCGGTTTTAGCCCGAACCACTACCCGTCCGCGACCTGTTTGATAAGCTTTACGGATTCCGTCAATTCCTTGAATAATTCCCCCGGTTGGGAAATCAGGCCCCGGAATAAATTCCATTAACTTATCAAGAGAAGCAGTTGGATGTTTGATTAAGTAAATCAATGCATCAAGAACTTCACTAAGGTTATGAGTAGGTATCTCGGTTGCATACCCAGCGGAAATTCCCGTAGCTCCGTTAACAAGCAAATTGGGAATTCGTGCTGGTAAAACTGTTGGCTCTTTCTCTGTATCATCGAAGTTTAGCGTCATTTCGACAGTATCTTTATCGATATCCTGAAGCATTAACCCGGCGATTTTACTCAACCGTGCTTCTGTATAACGCATTGCAGCCGGAGGATCCCCATCCATTGATCCATTATTACCATGCATTTCAATCAATGGTTCTCGAAGTTTCCAGTCTTGGCTCAACCGTACTAATGCTTCATAGATGGAACTATCCCCATGCGGATGAAAATTACCCATGACATTACCGACTGATTTAGCGGATTTCCGAAATCCCTTATCATAAGTATTGCCGTCTTTGTTCATTGCAAATAGTATTCGACGCTGAACTGGTTTTAAGCCATCTCGAATATCAGGTAAGGCCCGTTCTTGAATAATTGATTTTGAATAGCGCCCAAAACGATCGCCCATGATCTGTTCAAGCGTCATATGTTCAATTTTACCGTTTCTCACAAAACTTGATTCCCTTCTCTATTAATTCCATGTATTAATCGTTGGTTCTTTTGATGGTGGCAACTGTCCTTTATTCTCTACTAATTTATCAGATTCCTGATCATCACTTAACGTAAATTGAACGTTTTCTTCAATCCACTCTCGGCGGGGTTCAACTTTATTACCCATCAATGTGGTAACCCGTCTTTCTGCTAATTCAGCATCTTCAATTCGCACTTGAATTAATGTCCGCGTTTCAGGATTCATTGTTGTCTCCCATAGCTGATCAGCGTTCATTTCACCAAGACCCTTGAAACGCTGCAATTGGGTACCTTTACCCATCCTCTTAGTAAGCCTGGTTAATTCATCGTTTGTCCAGGCATACGTAATATTTGTTTTAGCGCCGCGTCCTCGCTGTAGACGGTATAACGGCGGCAATGCAATATATACCTTCCCTGCTTCAATCATCGGCCGCATATATTTATAGAAAAAGGTAAGAAGAAGAATTTGGATATGGGCACCGTCATCATCCGCATCGGTCATTATAATGATCTTATCATAGTTAGAATCCTCAACATTGAATTCTGAACCTGCTCCTGCACCAACCGTATAAATAATCGTATTTAATTCTTCATTTTTTAATACATCGTCTAACTTTGCTTTTTCCGTATTAAGGACTTTCCCCCGCAACGGCAAAATAGCTTGAAACTTACGGTCGCGGCCTTGCTTTGCGGATCCGCCAGCTGAGTCTCCCTCGACTAAGAATAGTTCGTTTTTCTTTGCATTTTTTGATTGGGCTGGTGTTAATTTACCAGAAAGGTTTCGTTCTTTTTTGCCCTTTCGTTTACCACCACGCGCTTGATTTCGGGCCTTACGAGCAGCTTCACGAGCTTCACGAGCCTTTAACGCTTTACGAATCAATGTTTGAGCAAAGTCACCGTTTTCCATTAAGGTGTAGTTTAATTGCTCACTTACAATGGCATCAACGATTTTACGAGCTTCAGGAGTACCTAATTTATCTTTTGTTTGCCCTTCAAATTGAAGTAACCGCTCTGGAATGCGAACTGATATTACAGCCGTCAAACCTTCACGAACGTCGCTACCTTCTAGGTTCTTATCATTAGTTTTTAGCAGGCCAACTTTTTTTGCATACTCATTAAAAGTCTTTGTCCAAGCACTTCTAAAACCTGCCTCATGAGTACCGCCATCTGGTGTGCGAACGTTATTGACAAACGATAACAAGCTTTCAGAGTATCCGTCATTATATTGCGCGGCTACTTCAACTTCAACGCCATCTTGCTTACCGTCAAAGTATAGGATTTTTCCTAACACATCTTTGCCTTCATTGAGGTAAGATACGAATTCTTGGATACCGTCATTAAATTGAAAGACATCCTGCTTTTCTTGCCCTGCCCGTTTATCAGTAAGGGTTATCTTTATTCCCTTTAATAAAAAGGCAGATTCACGAAGACGATTAGCCAAGGTGTTGTAGTCATAGACAGTTGTTGAAAAAATCTTAGGATCAGGCTTAAAGGAAACAGTCGTACCATTACTCTCTTTCGTTTTTCCTAATTTTTTTAAGGTTCCAACTGGTTTTCCGCCTTCTTTAAATATTTCTTGATACCGGACATTATCACGAACAATTGTTAACGTTAAGTGAGCTGATAGTGCGTTGACAACTGATGCACCAACCCCGTGTAATCCACCAGAAGTCTTATAGCCATCAGACTGACCAAATTTTCCACCAGCATGAAGGACTGTCATAATAACTTCTGGTGTTGGTTTACCAGAAGCATGCATCCCAACTGGCATCCCGCGACCGTGATCTTGAACCGTAATCGCATTATCAGCCTCAATCGTAACGTTTATCTCGTCGCCATAACCAGATAAAGCTTCGTCTACAGCATTATCAACAATTTCATATACCAAGTGATGTAACCCGCGTGCGTCAGTCGATCCAATGTACATTCCGGGTCTTTTTCGAACTGCCTCGAGTCCCTTTAATACTTGAATGGACGAGGCATCATATTTTACTTTTTCTTTGGCCACAAAATGACCTCCCATTGCCAAATTTATATTAAAACGTATGTTCGGAAAGCTATTGTACCATTTCCATTTATTCATTGTAAAGATAAAAATTGTACAATTTCAATTCATAATGAATGATACTCAAAACTTGGCAGTTTAGCAAATGGTGTTTTTTCATAGTGGTTAAAATTTAATATTCATGCTATGCTTAAAAGCTGTAAAAGCTATTATTAAGGAGCTATTTATATGATTTTTGAAATTATTGGGATGATCATTATTGCCTACCTACTTGGCTCTATTCCTACCGGTTTATGGATCGGTAAATATATTTACCACAAGGATATTCGGAAACTAGGAAGCGGAAACATTGGAACGACAAATACTTTTCGAACGTTAGGATTTAAAGCAGGTGTAGTGGTGCTTATCTTTGACGTATTAAAGGGAACATTGGCGGCCAGCCAGCCATATTTTCTTGGAATTTCGGGTACCGTTAATCCCCTGCTGATTGGGTTATTCGCCAGTCTGGGTCATACAGTATCTATTTTTGATAATTTTCATGGTGGCAAGGCTGTGGCAACTAGTGCCGGTATCTTGCTTGCATATAATCCATTTCTTTTTCTTATCGCTTGTTTAATTTTCATTGGCATTATGTGCCTAACAAGCATGGTTAGTGCCGCGAGCATAACTGCAATAACCGCCATTTTCCTGATTGCCCTCTATATTCGTGATTGGATATTAGCAATTGTTGCAGGAATCTTAACAGCTATTGTCCTTTACCGCCATATATCAAATATCAGACGAATTTTAGCAGGCAAAGAATCAATGGTTAACTTTGGGTTAGGCTATTATCTCCGGCAAAAGAAGCAAAATAAATAAAAGCATAAATAGGGTTCCAGCGTTCGGATTTATCGATCACTGGAGCCCTATTATTACTTTTATTTGAAATCTATACCACGGTTCGCCTAATTTTAAAATGGTTTGATACTAAAATTGTAATTATCAATTTCATTAGGAGCAAGGCGATGCATTCCCTGCTTATGCAATAATTGTCCATCAGCATTTACATTATCAGCAATTCCCCACCACGGTTCAACACATACAAATGGAGCAGTAGCAGGATACTGCGACCAAACACCGACATATTCAGTCGCAAAAGTATCAACTTCAACACCATGGTTAGCATCCTTATCAGTTAATTTAGCTGTAAAATGACTGCCGTCAGTCTTAAAAATAATCGCATCACGGTTAAAAAGCTCATGATTCAACGGTAACGAATCAGTCATGTCTATCACTTGTGGGTGAGCTGAATCATTATAAGCCCCATCTAGAACAATCCGTGAATACTTCGCAGCTGGACGCACACTTAGTTCTACTTGATCAAACTTTCCCTTCGTTGTTAACGGCATATTAAAACCCGGATGCGCACCAATTGCATAGATGAGCGCCTCATTTTTACTAGGATTTTTTACAATATAACTAATTTTGATACTATCTTCTTCTAACAAGTATTTTACTTGAAGGCTAAATGAAAATGGATATACTTGCCGTGTTTTATCGTCATCATGCTGTTCCATTACTACCATCGTCGGTGTCTGCTCGATAACTTGAAACTCCCGATCTCGCGCAAAGCCATGTTGTGTTTGATGATAAATTTGATCATTGTAACGGTACTGATCATCCTTTAAGCGACCGACAAATGGAAACAGGATTGGAGCTTGGCGTTTCCAAGAAGCGGGATCACCCTGCCATAAGTATTCAATATCATTGTCTTGTCGTTTAATGCTATGTAATTGTGCTCCTAATTTGTTAATTTGAACAGTTAATTGTTGGTTTTGTAAAGTAACCATCTGTTATCGATCCCTTCAATTGATAATCGTTTAACATTAAGTATATAAAAAAGCTTCCAAACGCACAATAGCAGATTTTGGAAGCATTTTCAATAAAGATTCAGTAAAAGTAAATAAAAATAAATCTGTAATTTTACTTTTGAACTTCTTCTTGGTAATCACCGTTGGGACAGATAACTTGTTTTCCACCCTTAACCTTCTTTTCAACAAGGAAGTGCCCATCTTTGGGACAATTACGGCCAATTGGTTTATCCCATGAGACAAAATCACAGTCTGGATATCGAGAGCAGCCATAGAAAGTACGGTTCTTTTTAGATTTTCGTTCAACAACTGTTCCTTCACCACATTTTGGACATGTAATGCCGATATCCTTTACAATTGCTTTCGTATTTCGGCATTTAGGGAAACGAGAACAAGCATAAAATTTACCATAGCGTCCCATTTTAATAACCATTGGTGCCCCACAAATCTCACAATCCGTCCCTGCTAACTCATCTTTCATCTCAATCTTGTCGACTTCTTCTTCAGCAGCATCCACTTCTTTTGAGAACGGTTGATAGAATTTATCAACAACATTAATCCAATTCTGCTTTCCTTCTTCAATTTCATCCAATTTTCCTTCAATATCAGCAGTAAATTGGACATTTACAATATCTGGGAATTGTTTTTCAATGATCCGGTTAACAATCTCCCCCAGTTCAGTTGGCTCAAAGTGCCGTGATACTAAACGAACATAGTAGCGGCGTTGGATAGTATCTAGAGTTGGCGCGTATGTTGATGGACGTCCAACCCCATTCTCCTCTAAGGTTTTAATTAATGCAGCTTCAGTGTATCGTGCTGGCGGCTGGGTAAAATGTTGCGCTGGATCATCTTTAATCATTTTTGCCTTATCACCCTCAGCAAGTTCTGGCAATAAATTATCCTTTTCATTCCCACGTTTATAGACTTTTGTAAAACCAGGGAATTTAACTTTTGATCCGTTTGCCCGGAAATCAACCCCATTTTGTTGAAGGTTAACATTCATAGTATCAATTACTTCTGCTGTCATTTGACTTGCAACAAAACGCGACCAGATCAGGCTATAGAGTTTATATTGGTCGGGTGTCAAATATTGTTTCATCTTCGCTGGCGTCCGATATACAGAAGTTGGCCGAATGGCTTCGTGAGCATCCTGGGCCCCTTCCGGCAGCTTACCTTTAACTGGCTTGACCGCTGCATATTCACCACCATAATTTTCGTGAATATAGTTAGACGCCTCATGCTTAGCAATTGAAGCAATTCGAGTTGAATCAGTCCGCATATATGTAATTAGACCAACAGGTGCCCCTTCTTTTATATCAATTCCTTCATAGAGCATTTGCGCCGCCATCATTGTTTTTCGTGTTCGGAAATTTAAGCGACGGTTAGCATCCTGTTGCATGGTCGAAGTAGTATATGGCGGTTGAGGCTGCCGACGACGTTCTCTTCTTGTAACCTTTGTAACCTCAAAGTCTTTTTTCTTATCAATTTTAGATAATATTGCTTGAACATCATCATTATTTTTTAACGCAACTTTTTTACCATTTTCGCCGTAAAAGCTAGCTTTAAATTCTTCTTTACCTTTTTTAAAGTCAGCATCAATCGTCCAGTATTCTTCAGGCTTAAAGTTTTTTATTTCATTTTCGCGTTGAATAATAAGGTAAAGTGCAACTGATTGAACTCGACCGGCACTTAAACCCTTTTTTACTTTTTTCCACAGAATCGGACTGATTGAATATCCCACCAGTCGGTCTAATACCCGTCGCGCTTGCTGAGCATCAACGAGATCCATATTAATCTCTCGTGGTTCCTTGAATGCTTCTTTTACCGCATCTTTTGTAATTTCATTAAATGTAACACGATTTTTCTGATTATCATCAAGTTTCAAAATGTTTGAAACGTGCCACGCAATTGCTTCACCTTCACGGTCAGGGTCAGATGCAAGATAAACAGCCTTCGCATTTTTAGCATCTTTACGTAGTTCTTTAATCACATCGCCCTTTCCACGAATAGAAATATAATCAGGCGTATAGTCGTTCTCAATGTCTACCCCCATCCGGCTCTTAGGCAAATCACGGATATGTCCTAGGCTAGCAACGACCTTGTAAGACCGACCGAGAAACTTCCCAATTGTTTTTGCTTTTGAAGGCGACTCAACAATCACCAAGTTCTTTTTTATTTTTGAACGACGGCGAGTAGTCTTCTTCGCCGTTGATTTTGTTGTTTTGGTTGCCATTTTGGTAGGCTCCTAACGTTTTTATTAAATTTCATTCAATAATATTATTAATCCATTTGACCATCATATGTCAAATATAATCTCTAACTGAACAAAATATTTTAATCAACTTTAGGATAGAAATCAAGCCCTAGTTATGTAACTGAAATTCATCTAATAAATCCTGCGCACTAAGAATCGGCTTAGCACCTGCAGCAATTAGGCTATTACAACCAACTGATAATGGTGCATCTATTCGCCCTGGTACCGCGCACACTGTCCGATTTTCATCTAAACCAATATTTGCCGTAAACATACTACCACTATTAAAACACCCCGTAACATCAACGATTACGGGGTGTTTATTTATGCATGTGTCTCATTTGTGTCTCAACGCTCTGACTTCATCTATTTTCTAAATTGGTAGAATCATAAGGCAATACTTAATTAAATTATACCACGAAGACCGTCGAGCCGGTCGTATTAATTACATATTGACGACTACACGACTAATATTTATTTGAGTTTGTCATCGTAACACGGTCAACAACTTGTTAATTGAACATGTGACGACATGATGAGTTACGTTAATGCTCAGATTGCCGCTCAGACAAAATGAAAAATATTTTGGCGTATAATCCATCGTTTGAATTCGTCTCAGAGCCAAATAAGACCGCAGGATGCGGTCGTAATAATTTCATGTTGAAAAGAAAGGATGATCTATATGATGAGTGATGAAGAGTTAAACACCTTAAAATTTTATAATTACCAATTGGAGATGGTCGATGAGTTAGAGTCAATGTTGAAAGATTCAGATGTTAGCTTTGACGGAAAAAATCGAGGTGAAGCTTTCGAAGAATTGCAAGATTTAGCATTCGACAGAGACTTGACTGGAAACAGAACCGGTAGCTATTGGTGCAACGAGCTTAAATCAGAAAGAGCGTTATTAGGAAATTTTGATCTAGTTCAAGATGCACTTGACGACTTTGGAATGGAGTCGATAAGTTCTCCTGAATTAGTAAGCGGTGAACACCTGGACGTTTTAGTTCGTGAATATTTATTGCCTGCTGTTATAGATGACGTTCTCGATAAACACAATATCGCCCCATTTTAATATAAGAAAGGATTGAATTATAATGACACAACAAACAACTAATAAACTACAAGGAATCCAACGCTATTATCAACGTACTAAACAAGGAGAGTTCGGCAATACCTATTACATCGAGCCGCGTGAAACCTGCCCCTTGTATGTATTAAATTCAGATGATCGGTTTGTTATCGTAACGTTTGATAAGTCTGATAATTACATTGTTGTTGATAATAAACGTTATTATCTCAACAAATATAATTCTATTAAATGTACAGATAAAATTACCCAACGCGTTGCTGTAATTGATCTCGACGAATTACAAAAATCGAAAACGTATGATTATAATAGGAAATTCAAACACAAATACACAGCAGAATTTCGATCATTTGACGAGTTGAAACGTCTAGCAATGCAACAATATGAAATAAACGGAGTTCCTTATATTAAGCAAATTGCAAAATATAATGAAGAAACCGGTCAAATTAGTTATATCTATGAGCCGTCATTTGGAAAAGTGACCGATCCTATTGCTGCCGCTTAATTCAATTCGAACCCGTATTTTGCGGGTTTGTTTTTATCTAGATTATGATAGAATTATAAAGAATTGAGGGATGACTATGAAGCCAATACTTAAATACCGTGGTGGAAAATCAAGAGAAATTAAATACTTTAAGGATTATATACCAAAATTTGATACTTATTATGAGCCGTTCTTTGGTGGCGGAGCCGTTTATTTCTATTTAGAGCCACAAAAAGCCGTTATTAATGACGTTAATAAACGGCTTATTGATTTTTATAAGGATGTTAAAGATGAATTTGATTTAACACATATCCAATTATCAAAACTTGGGGATGAGTATAAAAAGAATCGTGAATTATTTGATTTAGAAAAATCAAAGCATCCCCATGACCATGTACCTGATAAAAATGAATCTGTCTATTATAAAATCAGAGATATATTCAACGGTAAAACATCAACTGAGTTAACATATGCAACCGTATACTTCTACATTAACAAAACGGCATATTCTGGAATGATTAGATATAATAAGAATGGTGACTTTAACGTTCCGTTTGGTAGATATAAAAACTTTAACACTGATTTATTAAATAAAGGACACTATAATTTATTAAAATCAGCAACAATAACCAACAACGATTATATAAAATCATTTGAATCTGCAACGTCAAACGATTTTATGTTCCTAGACCCTCCGTATGACACTGTTTTTAGTGAATATGGTAATGAAGTTTTCACCGGTGATTTTGGTGAAGATGAACACCGAAGACTGGCTGAAGACTTTAAGAACTTATCATGTAAAGCCTTGATGGTTATTGGTGAAACTGAACTAACAGATGAATTATATAACGGATATATAAAAGGAAAGTATAATAAGCGATATTCTGTTAATATTAGAAACCGTTTCAAATCAAGTGCTAATCACCTAATAGTAACTAATTACTAAAAAAAAGAACCCGATATACGGGTTCTTTTTTATTACATAGACAACATATAATCACGAATTTTATTATACCAATCGGCCTCGTCATCAGCAGATTTGGCGTACTCTATAGTCTTACTATGGATTTTATGAATATCATCCTCGTTGAGTTTGTGGCCGTCTTGAGTGACATTCTTAAAGAATTTAGCAAAATCATCAATTGTCAACGGTATAAATTCAACAGTACCTCCGTAAAGTTTGGTTGGTATTAAGTGCTTATAATAGAACTCAGTAATAACATTAGGCTGAATTGTCTTTGCGACAAATAATCCGAACGTCTCTTTACCGTTTTCTTTTGTTCTTAGCTCTCCCAAATGTCTTGTCACTGGCTCATTTTCCATTTCGTATTGCTTTTTGCCGCTTGACATGGTGACTTCGCAAATCATATTAAAATCACCATAATCACCAACAATATCAGCGGTGTTACCAGGAGCTGTATTAATTGGATCTCCGTTTGAGTTAGTTTTAAATGACCCTTTGATATTTCCATTATCAATCATGGTAATAGCTCTCCACGTGTTCCATTCCAGATATAACGGATTGTCAAAGTAATCTTGAGATTTAATGTGTTGAAATGTGTCGAGTACATCTTCAACTTCTTTGTTATCGTATGATTTGAGTGATTTGGCATATTGCTCACGTACTAACTGGTCGAGTTCGTCTTCCTTTTCATATTGGAGCTTCTTTAATTCTAGAGAAGAAATTCCTTCATAGCTTCTATTAGCAACATCTTTATATTCTGATAGTCTAGCGTCAAGCTGATTAATTTTATTAATCAACTCGCGAGGGCTATCAGACAGGAGCTTTGGATAGTTAACATCAAAAAGTAATTTATTATATTCTGTGTTCGAATATTTTTTTGCTTCACGACTAACATTATTTAAGATGTACTCGACATCATCTTCACGGTTTGGAGCAACTACTACCTGAAGCTTTTTGTTAACAACAACAAGCCCAGTCCCTGTTAAGTATCGAAGAAATGCATTACCATAATCACCAACATTATTAAACTTGGTCTTAATAAATTTTTCTGACGATTTGCTTTTAGTTTCTCTAACCTTAACGTCATCAGATTCAATCTTATCAGAATACAAATTAGACACGTACTTCATCATATAGTCATGATAATGTTTACGAGCATGAATGTGATTTTGTTTTGCTTCTTTTCTATATTCTTTGATTCGTTCGACAGTTTTATCAAAGTCATGGTAGTCTGTCATTGTTACACCGAATGCATAAAATTCAGAGCGTGACAAGTCACCAACAATATATACCAGCCTCAAAAGTTCGAGATAAGGTTTAATGTTGAACATTCCCTTATTGTCTTGACGTTCTGGAAATAGTGGACTTGGTAATTGATATTTTAACAATTGTTTGGTTAAAACATCTTGAAAAATATATTTATTTTGAATTTGTTTTCCAGGCTCAGTTATTCTAATTCTTGGCTTCAACTCAACCAGTCCAAGAGCTTTTGGAGCTCGTGTTATTTTGTCACGTGCTGACATTTCGGGGTGCTTACTCTTACCTATCGAGAAATCACCAAGCTGATTACTAACCATCGCTTTATAGTAATTGACTTGTGTTTCATTATTCCATTCTTTTCCTTCGAATTGTTCCAATAGTGATAGATAATATGGAACCCGTTGTGGACTTCTCGGACTCGTTGACATAGTCATATATCTGCTACTAAATCCAGCCATGTTGTCATCTCATTTCGTCTCATCTTTTTCTTAATTATACTCAATGTAACTAGATGTGAGAAGAGCATAAGGGAATTTGCCAAATACCGGTGTATGAATGATATAAAATGCTTATATATCAACATTTTGTATTTAACCAAAATATAAATAAATAGACCAATATGGATAATCTATTGGTGTATTTGACAAAATTTAGGCTGTTTAGCAGTAATCCAAAATATCATGGAAAGACACAATACCTCGCTGTTCCTGGAATATCTACCAAATCGACGTTTTGACCTTTCCGATGAAATTTCAACTTTTTTGTTCGACAAATCAGCAGAGACACGAACATATGATCAATTGTCTCTTTTTGATGACAATACGATTAAAAGAAGAAGCCTCAACATGAAATCGTGCCGAGCCTTGATTAATGTTCAGCTATAAATTAGGTCCGACCGACGACGTGATCGTGGTTTAGTTTCGGTCCGTTTTTGTGTATGAAATAAGTCCTGTCTCGACTATCTTCTATATTTCAAAACAAAATCAAACAAAAAAAAGACTGATTACCAATTAAGGTAATCAGTCTAAATTTATTTTATGTTTAGATTTCGTGCCATTTAGATGTTACACCATACCACGGGCTGTAGCTGTCTGCAGACCAAATAGGACGACGGGCATAATGAACAGTCATATCTGATGTCAAATATGTAATTTCAGCATATTCAACACGTTGCTCATATTGCAAAATTTGATAAGGCTTATCAGTTAACCCATCATAATTGGATGCAGACTTTACACTGAAGTTAGAAAGTTGAGTGTCACGCATTGGATAAATTCCCGGAGTAATTCCATACGCTCCGATCTTTCCAGTGTCAACATCTAATTCATATGACTTTGTTGTATCTGTGATATTTAAATATTTTGGTAAATCGGTTTTAGAAACTACGACAAAATCACGAGTTGCTGGCTGGTATTGCGCGTAATTGTACGGTGTATCTTTAGTTGCCGTATCGGATTGAGATTTAATCGTAGCAAGTGCTGATCCAGTATTGATGACAAGTGGGTCACCATACGAATACGCAATAGAGCTAATTGTTCCATCAGATCCAACAACCAAATCACCAATTTCTGGCTGCAGCATTGAATATTGCTGATAATTTAATAATTGTGAAGCGTTAATACTAATACCTGAGCTTGATCCTTGACAAACCCAAACGCTGTGTCCATTTGATCCAGCAGGACCAGCAACACCTTGCAAATTGGTGTAAGAATCCGAAATATAAACATTAGATGAATCAACTTTTGTGATTGTTGAAATTGCGGTCTGTGTATCAATATTTGCTATCAAATAATCACCAACGCGAGGAGCTGGAGTTGTTTGATTTAACGCATCGATAGATACTGACATATTCATATTTTTACTTGATAGCTGAGCATTAGTTGAGTAAATCATCGTGCCACGATCGCCTTTTTGTGACTTAATGTTTTCAACGTCGTGCTTAGTTGCATAAGTTGAATCAGCGACGGATTTGGTAATGTATGGCGTCAAGTCGACTGCCTTAATATCAGATTTGAGAGCATAGCCTGACATATCAGGAATTACTGGAATGTCACTCTTTTTGGCATATTCAGAATCAGCATCAGTCTTTTTTAAGTATGGAGTTAAGTCAACGGTCTTAATATCGCTCTTTTTAGCATATTGTGACAAGTCAGGAGCTTCTGGAATGTCGCTCTTTCGGGCGTAATCGCTCAACTGATCCACTTTAACATAACCTGTGAGATCCACTGAATTTGGAATGTTAATCACATTATTGTTAACGGTTAATGTCCGCTTTGCTGCGTCTAATGTAATAGCTGGAACTGTTGGAATGTCTGACTTCTTTGCAAAATCTGCCGTGTCCTCTTTGCGTACATAGTCGCTTAAGTCCACATTGTCGGGCAAGTCAACGTTAACACCATTAATAGTTAATTGTTTCTTATTAGAATCATACAGAACACTTGGCACGTCTTGCTTCTTTGCTAGATCTGCTAGATCTTCACGCTTGACGTAATCTGTTAAATCAACCGTAACCTTATTGTTCTTGATCTGCTGGTTGACCTGATCCTTTGTGTAGTAGTCGGATAGGTCAATATTTGAAGGAATCTCAACAGCCACACCGTCAACAGTCAACGTCTTAGTATCTTTGTTATATTTAACATTTGGAACTTCTGAAGTCTTAGCATAACCTGAAAGATCGACACTGTCGGGGATGTTGATAGTCTGATTGTTGATTGTTAATGTCCGCTTGTCAACGTCTAACGCAACATCCGGCACGTCTTTCTTCTTAGCGTAATCTGATAGGTCCAACATAGAAGGATCAACCTTAATATTCTTAACGGCATCATTGACATCAGCGTGAAGATCCTTACGTAGATCATCGAGTGTTAATGTCGTTAATGTCTTATCGGTTAAGTCGTCGGCATTCTTGTCAATAGTTAGAGCTAATGCTCCAGAAGACGGATAAATCGTCGTCTCAGGACCATCTTTTTGACTTACCCAAAGTTCAAGGCTGTACTTTCCGGCTGGTAAATTGACAAGATCAGCACTGTTGATATTAACGTTATTACTACCAATGATTAACTTAGCAGGAATGTTTTTGACATGTGCAGAATTAGTATCAATATGTACTGTTGCAATGTCCCCCGCCTTGAAAATTTTAGGTTCGTTGTCATCGTGGGCGCTCAAAATGATAGTTGTACTGTCATCGTTTTGTTTAATTGTATCTGTGTTGTTAACATTTAATAATTCACGTGACATATATTATTACCTCTCTTTACTTAAAAGATCCGTAAGCTTGATGTGTTACGGCATTTCGTACTACTACATATCCGTATCCGTTATTACGTGGTTGGCGTACCCAAACATAGCCTCCGTGATTACTCCAAGCGTCATATTTGACGGTTGATCCTGGATTTAACAGAGCAATCCGTGAGCTGCTAGTTCGTGCTCCCCATCTGAGGTTAAGCCATGTATTGCTTGTAAACGTGCCGTTTTCCTTGTGCCATGTATCACCCAAAGCGTCACGCCAAGTGCTGCCTGAGTTTTTGGATTGTTGGTTGGTCTGAACATTTGCACGAATTCGCAAGGTTTGGCCTGGATATAACATGCTGGAGATTGACCGGCCGTTAATTTGAGCCAACGTATACATGTTCATACCGTGACGGTTGGCAATACTCCACCATGAGTCACCATATCGGACGGTATAAGTATTAGCTGCTGGTTGAGGCTGTTGTTTTTGCGTGTTGCTTGGGCGATTTACGGGCTGAGTTACGGTTGGGTTTGTGTTTTGTGTATATCCGTTGTTTGTAATGCCCGTCAAATCAACGTCACCATCAAGACCGCCCAAGACGTACGTGCTAGTAAATTGGAAAATTGCCACGTTGTTAAACGATGGGAAAAATCCAAAGTTTGGATAACGCCGGACACTGTAATCAGGATATTCAGCAAGCCATAACGGATACTGTGTAGAGATATACTGTAAATTGATGTGATTTACTAAAAAGTTCTTATAACCGTATAAAATCGGTGTATAACCTGCTGCCTTGATCCGCCCCAATGCATATAACACTGAATCAGTGTCTGGGTTTCCGCTTTCAACGTCTAACGCAACAATTGATCCTTTTGGGGTCGTAACACGTGGCAAGTAGTAGTTTAGCATCTGGTCAGCTTGCCACCGTCCCGAAAATTGGGCATAAATGTATGTGTGAACATGTTGACCACGAGCCCGGAAAGTCTGTACTTGAGAGCCATACGTCCAGTGTGGAACGAACGATCCGTTATAGTAGCCGCCAATTTGGCTAAACATAAACTTTTCATCACCATAGCCATATTTTCCGTACGCTCCCTGGTATTCTGATTGATCAGTCCCCCGTTCACCAACTGCTGCATGGCTTACAGTACTACCACCGGCAATAAAAAAGACGGCTGTAAACACAACCGCCAAGATTTTAATTAATTTATTTTTGTGAAACAAAGTTAAAGTCACTCCTTACTTTTAACTCAAAATGTAATCTTGTAATCAAAATTACGTCGATATATGAGCGTTTTTAGATTAGTTTGCGTGTAATCCATCGTTATTTTTCTCTGTAGAGCGTCTAAATCACTTTTGAGTTGATTTCGCGGAATCACTTGCTGCGCTTGCACTTTCGGCTATTTGTGTTGCAACTGAGGCCGCAACGCTTGCTGCCACCGACGCTGCCAACTGCCGATTTTCGACCGGTTGAACAGACGTTGAAACAGTAGAAGTTTGCCGTGGCTCGGATACTTTTTCCGGATTGATAATTGACGCTGTGGTTGGGCCTTCGACGAATCCAAAAATCGATAAAATAGTCAAAATTGTGTTCAAAATCGCAACTGCTTGATCTTGGTGGACTGGAACAATGCTAAACATTGCTAAGATCTGGTCTACCAACACAATTAACAAAGTGATAGCACTAACTAAAACCGTTTTGTTAATCGTACCGTCTTCATTTAGGAATTTGTGTTGTAAAATCTGCTTAATCTTGTTTGTCATCATTACTACCTCCTGTGTTAAGTTGTCGGTAAATTTCATTGATACGTTCTTCGTCACGAACAAATTGTCGATCATGTTTGGCAACATGCTCGGTTAATTCTTTGTACTGCTCGTCTCGCTTGTCGTTAGCTTTAACAAGCCGATCAACACTATCACTTAACTTGTCAATGACTAAACTTAGCGGATTAGTCAACTTGTCTTTCAGTACTACAATAAGAAGTCCGCATAGGGTGCTAATGATAAGGATAATAACGGTGATGACTGCTGCCCAATCCGCAGCTGTCATCCCCAAGCCAACCCATTCTCCATCACTCGCTGCACATACTACATTTGAAAACACCTGATATCACCGCCTTACGATTGTTTAGAAATGTGTTGTACGTCGTTACCGTCGATTTTCTTGTTGTCAATGTTTTGGTTAACGGTGTTAATCAAAGCCGTAACAGCGCTAAAGAGATTATCAATGTTCACGCTGGTGGCATAACTGGTATTGCTGATGTTAGTAACGTTATCTTGAACATCGCTCAATACTGTACTCAAATTGTTATTGTTCTGCTGAGCTGTGTTAGCTGTTGCTAACGCTTGGCTGGCGGTTGCACTAATGGCATTAATTGACGTGGTGACGTCGGGGATGTTGCTTACTGCTGTACTCAATGTGTCAACTTTTGTGCTAAGGCTGATCAACGAATTGTTAACATTGGCAAGGCTTGAAGCGACGTCAGTGTTTCCGCTGCCTGAAGTATCCATGTTGTCAACTGATGAAGCTAAGCTTGCTAGCTTATTGTCTGTATTTTTAACTGCACTTGATACCGTAGCAATGCTTGTTTCAGCAGACGTTAGCCGGTTATCAGCACTTGAAATTGCCGTACTATTTGCAACGATTGAATCAGTATTATTACTAATTTGTGTTGAATTAGATACAGCTTGTAAACTTGCGGAGTTCGCCGTCGTTTGGGCTGTTACCACTGCATCCGATACATCGGAGAGCTGTTTGTTATTAAGAGTGTCAATGTTTACAGTTGTGAATGAGTTAGTTCCGGTAAAGTTATTGTTGCCGTCTGCCGTTGGAAAAGCGTTTGATTGAATTAATTTCTCGTAGCCTTGGACCAATGCTTCTGCGTTACTGCCGGCTAGCTTAACAGCTTCAATCCGTGACTTTGCCTGATTGAGTAAACGGTCAACACTTGAAATATAAATTCCAGTGTCTACGTCAGAAACTTCGATCCCGTTTTCATCAACTGAAAAATCAACGTTAACCGTTGATGTACTTGTTGTGTTTCCTGTATCGTCTTTGTCGTTAATAACAAAATAAGCATGTTGATATTCTCCGGCGTTCTTGTAGAATTGGGCGGGAATGCCAAATACAATAAGTCCGCCCGTTCTCGATACCCAATTTAAGACCATATCGGAAATTTTAACTACTCCCGCTGCATCTTGAGCTCGTAATTCAACTGTGCTGTTTGTCAAATCATGTGGTTGGTCGTCATCGACAAAAGCAATCGGCACGCGCCGCATCGTATCACCTTGCCGACCATTCATAGCATCAACCATTGCGGTTTGCGTTGGGTCAATTGTTGTGTCCAAGATGTAATATTGTCCTTGCTTGTCAGGCTCGTACTTAGTTAAATGTGCATTATCTGCCATTTTGCTATATCCTCCTTATTAATATTTTTGTAATTTGTCAACAACGAAATCTAAAAACCGTTTGGCGTCGTCCCAATCATCCAATGTATCGACATTCTTAATAATATTTTGACGTTGAAGCTGGTCTGTTAGTCGGTCGACTACTCGGGCGACTTCTTGTTCTGCATCAATAACATATGAAGAATAGAACGAGTTGTGTTTAGTTGGAGCTGATAGATTGATTTCATCAATATTTAGATTTACACCAAACACGGCCTTAACCTTGGATTTGATAATAGATAATGAGTTGTTAACATAATTAATTTGATCTTGAATTTTCATAATCAAAACCTCTTTAAAACAAAAAACAGCTAAGATTTGCTCTTAAGCTGCTTCTTTAATTTGTTGTTTTCTTCTGTCAATTTATCGACTTTGTGGCTTAATGCTTGAACGGCCTTCACTGTGTAGGCTAACAATGCCGAATCGTTACGATAAGAGCCCGATTTGTCTTTGAAAACGTCTGGTGTTCGCCATTGCGGATTATCGTGGACATCGTCAATGATTACACTGGCTTCTGGATTTTGCTTATCGTCATACTCTTTCTTATAACGATATGTTGCAATATCAGTATTCATAATTGTTTTAAGGGCTTTGTCTTCATCTAACGGCTTCACGTCTTGCTTAGTTGATAACTTAGAAAGTTTATGAGTGCTGGTAGCGTAAAGCGGACCCATGTTAACTCTCGCCAAATGACCAGGATTTTTACCATTAGTTTTCGTATCATCATACAAACCGACGCCATCATCATTATAAGAATCTACCACGTGGTGAATTGTTCCGTCGTCGTTATAATCGGAATTTGGAACTTTGGCTCTGAATGTAAACTGTCCAGCTTGCGTCCACCACATCCCCGATCCGGTCAATCCAGCGTGTGAAAAATAAAAGTCGGCATTTTGATAATTTGAATTTAGATTTGTGTTTTTTCCGTGAAGCCATGAGCCGTGGTCGTAATCAATCATCATTAGCCGGTCAACGTAATGATTTTGGTTTATTGAGTCTGGAGTTATCTTATGATCCCGAAGTTGAGCCATAGCGTCATCGTCTGCAACACGTAAAAGCCATTTATTGTTATTTTTGTTAACAACAATATTTCCATGATCGCTGATATATGCATTGGTCCCGCGGTCTGAAATTGACAAGAAGAAACCTTGAGCCGATCCCTGTTGTCCATTTTGTGGCTGTGTTCCGTCACCGTTTCCGTCATCATCTGGCCGGTCTGTTGTGTCATCGGTATCTTCTTCATCCAATCCGTCGTCGTCTGAATCGTCGTCTCCGTCATCATCTGAGTCGTCATCGTCTGAATCATCGTCAAGATCATCTGACAAATCGTCATCTGACAAATCGTCGGAATCGTCACTGTCATCGCCTGAGTCGTCATTAGTCAACTCTTTAAAATCAGTCATAGCTGGAGATAATTCCAAATCGTGCATAACGATAGTTCTAAGATTTCCTAAAATTCCAGGATCTACTGAATTAAGAGTGAGGTTTGCTCCTTTTTGAGGATCAAACGGGTACCAATCAAAGCCACGCAAAATAACATGATAAACATTATCATCATTTGAAACCCCAACGGTATACTTAAATCCAGGTATAGGCTGTGCTTCTGTCTTTCCCGGGTGATCGACTGTTGCCGTGACACTAACAACAGGACGAGTTACCATCTTTTCACGAGCCGCGGCAATTGCAGCAGCTTTATTAGTAAAATTGTTGTCAAGAATGGAATCAGCCATATAATAGCCATACTCTTTAATAGATTTTTCAGATACAGCTAAAAAGTTCGCAAAATATGGGCGTGTTTGCATAACAATGTCTGAATCATCCCCGCCGGTTTGGTTCTTGACTTGATATGTTGCAGATTTAACCTCAATCGCATTACACATTTGAGTAATCGAACGTTCAACCTTAATATCTTTTGTGTCATACATATTATCGAAACGTTGCCCAGTATCGATATCACGAACGTTGACAAGTTCTCCATTTTTACCACGTGATTTTTGGAATCCGTAGAAGTGTATTTCATGTCCCCAACCAATTACGACTGTTCCGGGCCAAATGTCGGTAATTTTTGTTAACAATTGCTTACCGTTCCAATGGCCAACGTCCTTAATTCCACGCTTGGGAAACCATCCATGCACTACGAACTTAAAGCCCATCGTGTCAATTCCATGTTTAAAGAAATTGAGCAGTTGTTTCAATGTTAAATATGAAACGTTCTCTTTCTTTTTGTCACCTTCGGAAGTAGTGTATATCATCTTACGTGGCTGGTTGACACGCTTAAAGTTTACGTTTGCCAACTGATCAGCAGATACAGAAGCACTATCAATACCACTCACCGAAGTGTTAAAGTTTGATATTTCGAAGATCTGTTCACCTGCAAGAATTCGTGCTTTGTTGCCTAACGCCTTAAATGCTGCCGAACCGTCGTCATGTACACTAAAACTAATATTGTAATCTGAATTATCATTATATTTAATATGAACACTCGACCGATCAACACAACCAGTTAATGGGTAAACATTCATATAATGATTTTTTGTGTTTTTTGGGTCGTATTGTGCAACTTTAAGATAATCGAAACTCTCTGGATTACTAATTGACATGTAATATATAACATCCTTTCTGTTTTAGAAGTTGGTGAAGTAAAAATTAGTATTGATATAAGCGCTCGAAGCATTGCTAAGCACAATCTCATTCCATCCTGGATCAAGCCAAAAATCAAGACTGTTACTACATTGATTAATTGGGTGATCATCACCATCACAAAGATTAAGGTTATACCACGTTATGGAGCTTGGCACATTAGTTTTGCTGGTTTTATCGTTATGTGCTTCTAGCCAAGTGTTACTTGTTTTATTAAAAATTTTAACGCCTGAACTTGCTCCGTGAACAGTAATTGTTGTCGACATTGCCGGGTTGGTCATTTGTTGCATGACATCCCCGGGGATGAAGACTTTATTACTTCCAGCTGTCAAATTCCAGTGCAGCTGATCAATTGTTGCATTATTAGGCAACCGCAAATCCGAGTTCATATAACTGTCCCAATGTTTTTCTATCCAGTCTGTATTGTTTGTGAACCACATTCCTAGGGCATTATCAAGTTCAACATCAAAAACCAGATCGTGTAAATCGGCATGATCTTCGGGCAAGTTCATATCAACTTTTGACGTGTAACAAGCAGCGTGCAATGCTGGGTGATAGCTTGTCTGAATGATGAACCGGGCCTTTGCTGCAAAATAAGCCTGAATATCGTGCTTTTTATCGAGGTAGTCGTCATAAGTTGACCAATGCAGCCAAAAACGGAGCTTAATTGTTGTTTTGGCTAGGTTGTTATATTCAAAACGTGAGCCGTCAATTCCAGCGTCTTGTGCATAGGTATTTTGAATAGTTGGGTTTGTCTGAATATCTAACAAATGAAGATCTGGGCAAATATTCTCTACGTTAGTCATCGTGGCCTCGTCGTGGTTTTTCCACCATGAGTTTGACGAGTTGAGACCTTGCCAATCCCGATACATTCTAACTACTAGCCGCTTATTACGGCGGCCACCTAGTAAATCAATTCGTCTCATTATTTGTTATCACCTCGTGTTCTACATTGTTAATCCAGCGTTAAAAGCATTATTAATATACTTGCTTACATCTTGGCCGGCTTTGGTTGAGTCATAGCCTTGAATTCCTTTTGTGGCTTGGATTTGTGCACCTTGACCAGATACAACCTGCCGCAATAATGACGTCAAGCCTGCAAGATCACGGTGAAGCTGGTCCAGCTTAGCATTATCAGCGGATTGTCCGCTTTGCATTGCTCCACCGTTACTACCACCAGCGTAAAAGTCAACGACTCTCTGAAGCAGACTCCACGCGTTTCCTTGCTGCATCTGATCTAGAGGAATTGCCGCCTCTGGACCAGCTTCACCGAAAATACTTGGCTTATCAGCAATACCACCATTTGCATAAGTTGCATTTGCTTTTTGGAATTGAGCAATATTATTATTACGCCATCGTGCGAGCCGGTCTAAATTGAGATTAGCTGTAAAAATAATGTGACCTTGTTTACCAACTGCCTTTTCCATTGCGGTTTTCTCTGCGTCAAGATCCTTACTGTATGCAGAGTGAGCACGAACTACAGCGTTACCATAAGTTTGACGTGCTTTATCACGTGCTGAATCTCTAGCATCTTCAGTAGGTTTAAGAGCTGCCTTTTGCATTGATTTCGTTAGTGTTAAGCGAGCTTTTGACATCGCCTCGACGAACTTCATGTGTGCTTTGGCAATAGCTTCAGCCTCTTTTTTGCGGATCTTGAACTCTTCTAATCGTGCCTTCTTAATTGTTTTTAAGAACTTAGCGTGAAGTTTTGAATATTGCTTATTAATCTTAGCTAAAAACGCCTGAAATACAGCGCTTCGTTGTCCTTCTGCATAGCTTGATTGACCAGCAATCCACGAATTAAGCATACCGATACCGTCGGCATAATGAGGGATGTTCTTCTTGCCATGCATCAGCTCATGCATTGCGTCGCCGTTGATTACTTGCGCATCCTTTGGTAAAAACGTTGTAATGTTACGCTTGTTAGGAAACGGCATCAATACGCCGTTGTAGAACATGCCCTCACGGTAGTGCTTGCTACGTGCATCGTTAACCATTGCGATTTGATCTTCAGTCGTTCCGCTGGTACCAGAAGCATAAGCAGGCTGAGAACCGCCCGAAAATGGGTGTTTGATAGAATCCCACAGTTCTTTACCTTTCTTCTTTAACCAATCAAACTTCTCTTTAAACCAGTTAAAGAGTCCAGTGAATACGTCTTTGCAAGTCTTCACAATGCCATTAACAAAATTCCGGAACGTCTTACTATGTTTATATAACTTCATAAACATAGTGATCATCAAAAATGGCGGAGTGTATTGTATAAACTTTTTAGCAATATTGACAACAGCTGATACTAATCCATTGACAAAGTTTCTAAATTTTGCGTTATGCTTGTAAAGTGCGACAAATACACCAATTAGAGCCACAACAAGAGAAATAACAGCAATAATTGGGTTAGACTTCAGAGCTAGATTAAAGGCCCGAACGCCTTGAGCCGCAAGTTTTACACCTTTAGCCATTGCCGCCATTGCTTTGACCATAGCACCTTTAGCCATCGTAGCTAATGAACGCATGCCGTTCATCATTGCTCTTTTGCTTGCAACAGCTAAAGATTTTAAGGCTGAGGCCGTTTTAATCGTTGCTGTCTTAAGTAACGTGAAGGACTTAACAGCAGTAGACTTGCTAAAAGTTGCTACGGTCTTTAATACAGACCAGCTCTTCTTTGCAGCACTTGCTAACTTAGAGAAAGCGTCGCGGATATTAACCAACTTGCCGATCAATTTTGCAAGTGGTCCGGTTGCCAATTTCTGAATGAAGGACGCAAATTGGCTTGCCTTGTTAATCATAAACAGGCTTGACAACATACCGGCTAATACTTTAATAGCAACTTGGTTCTTGCTTAATGCCTTCAAAGCATTAGATAAGCCTTGTATTTTTTGGGCCATCGACTGTGAAGAGCTGCCCGATTTACCAGATGATCTGGTAAACATACTAAAGAAACCGATAACATCTTTGATTGATTGTTTAATAACAACAAAGGCCAACTTTCCAGCGTTACCAATAAGGCTAAATGTCGCTTGAATTGTTGTCCGGTTTCGTACTAAGAACTGGCTTACCGACTGGATAGCATTTCCAATACCTTGGACCATACGGTTTAATCCGTTAGTGATAGTGGAAGCATTGCCACCGTTTGTGTAGGCTTTTAAGACATTTTGGACTGACGTGTTTAGTTTTTGCCCTAATTGCTTAAACTCGTCATCAGTCTTCTTGTCCTTAACCCAATTACTAACAGCCTTGTAAACAGGGGATGCTGAGTTCATTAATGGACCCATAGCGTTTCCGAGCTCTTGTTGCAGCTTGGATTTGATCTGTCGGGCCATACCAGGAAGCGTTGACATTAAGTGTTCACTTGCCTTATGGTACTTTTGCCCCAATTGATTCATAACATTAACGGCATCTTGGCTCTGAATTTTACCGGCTGAGATCTGCTGCCGTAGTTGGCTCATCGTCAAACTTCCGTTGTGCTGGACTTGTTGTTCATATTTAAGCAAGGCCTCGCTAAACATTGGGAAGGCGTCCTGAATTTGGTTAAGTTCGCCTAAGTGTAGGACTGAGGAACTCATCATGTGTGTGAAGTCTTGGCCAACCTGCTGGAGACGGTCGGACGTCAAGCCGATCGCATCGCCCATCGTCTCAAAGCTCTCTGTAAGTTGGGTTGAGTCTTGCCGATTATTAAAGACGTGGTAGAACTGTTGCTCCAGTTCGTCGGTCAATTTGATAGGCTGGCCAAGCTTATTGCTGACGGTCGTAATATCGTCAACCATACCTTTTGCCCCGGTTTTCGTTCCGGTCAAGGTTTGCCAGGTCGCCATCATAACCTGGTTTTGCTTGGTAAAGTTTATTCCGGCTTGTGTTGCGGCTGCAATACCGCCTTTAATCGCGTTCCAAGCACCAGAAGCCGCGCTTGTTAAGGCCTGTCCGGCAAATGTGCCCATCAGAACACTCTTAAATCCTCCCACGTTATGTTTACTTTCTGCTAGTTTCTGATTAGCTCGATCAAGACTTTGGCTGATACGTTGGCCAATCGTCGGCGTGTATCGTTGATCTTCACGCTGTAGATCTGTGAGCTTAATCTTTGCATTTTCAAGTTGACGACTGACCTTTAAAAGATTAGACGGAGCATATTTGGCTTCACGTTCTTCTTGCTGAAGGTTCTTCAGAGCCGTTTTAAGCTCGTTGTACTTGTTTGACGTCTTGCCTACTGCATCGGCTTCTGCGGACATTTCTTTCCGAACTTCTTTTTCACGATCTCGTAAATTTTTAAGTTGTCCGGCCTGGTTTTGGGCAACTTCGGCAAGGTGGGCCTGTTGATCTGCTAGGTTGTGAACAAGCTTTGTCTGCTTGTCAATAGCTTGGCTCAGTCCTTCGTGACGTAAAGCGTTGGCCTGAGCTACTTTTCCTGCATTTTCAGCCTGTCGAGCTTGTGCTTCGTATGATTTAGAGATTGCATCAACAGCACGACGCAGACCGCTTAACGCCTGGTTAGCTGGTAATGTATTGAGGGCAATATCCGTTGCCATTACTGTATTAATATTTTGTGCCATTTTTCAATATCACCCCTTTATTAGTTAAGTTTTGCATTTCCAAATTTGCCACCGAGTCGACGTACCAAATCGCCGGCGTCCTGCATTTCTTCAGCTGGCTTATTAGTCGAAAGTACACGCTGTAAATCAAAATAATCCTGTTCATCATACGTTTTTAAATCAATATGCAAATTAATCATAGCTTGATTTGCCGCATAGTCCATATTATGGATTTGCACTTCCAGACGGTCGACTATTCGGTCACGCTCTAATTTACGCTCATAACTACTTTTCGCTTTTGGAATCTGCGTCACCGTGTTCACTATCACGCATACTGTCAATGACGTCGGCAATTTGTGTGTTGCTCATTCCTTGGATCTTTAAAGCAAGTGTAACGTCTAGCTCCTGAAGCTTGTCTTGTTCCATTTCGTCTAATGCTTCTTTTTGCTTGTCGGTCAAATTAAGAACATCAGCCGGAAAGTCAATCAAAACATCAGAATATTCTGCGACTTGCTTCATTTGTTCGTTGACGTCGTCTACATCATTAAGTTGGCCAAGCTTAGCCATTGTAAGCTGGAATTGGTAACTCTTCCGCATATTCTTATTGGTATGACTAATCTTAAAGGTCTTGTTTAATTCATCAATGTGTAACTTTGCTCGTTCCATCGTTAATAATCTCCTTTGTTTTAAAATAAAAAATAACGGAGGATTTCACGAGTCGCTCCGTTACTGAATATAAATTATTTAATAATAATTAGTGACCGCCGCCTGGCTTAACTGCTGCTGAAGAGCTGTTATCTGTATAATTACCGTTGCCCTTCGTTGGGGTGCCCCAACCTAATTCTTGCAGAACAGCAGAGCCATCGTCATATTCACCGATTCCGATTGACTTTCCGCCGAGCTTGTCTGATGAAATTCCGTTGAAAGTAATAACGTCGGCTACGACGTTAGTCTTTGAGCTGGTGTTAGTTGAAAGACTGGCTGAACTGTAGGTTGCAGCTGCCTTGTCCATAGCAAAAACAGCTTCCTTATTAGTGCCAAATTCTGGAGAAACAACTACAATACCAGTGTCTGCTGGACGGTCACCGAGTACGAACAAAGAGCCACTGCCTGCCTTTTGCATACCTGTAATCTTTGCGATCCATTCCATGCCCAATTGGTTGACAGTCAAGGCAATACTGGACTTTCCACTTCCTTCAAAATAATAAGCTTGGGTTTCGTTACTTCCGTCGATTTCGCCGACATTTGGTTCAATTCCCTTAACATCAGCCTTGTTGACGCCTAAAAATGAGTGATCCAATTCCAAAACTTGGTCGCCAACACGGATATATGCTGTTTTAATACCAACTTGTGCCATATTTTTAATTTCCTCCTGTATTAATTATTTAATAATTTTAAATTGTTAACGTAAAATGTTGTTGTGATTTGTTGTGTGTCGGGGTCTATTGTGTGGCCTCGATTCTCACCAACGTTCCAGTAATCATTTGTAAAGAGTTTGTATAGTTTAACTTCGATTGTTTCAGGGTCAATATCGAGATCTTTTTTGTAGAACACTTGAATTTCAATGGTACGACTCAATGCGTTAAAATCATTGTTGCCATAGATTGATGGATTGGTGTTTGCATCAGTAATTAACACAATTGTTTGATCAACGTTCTCAACCATTTCCGAGGGGATGTTAAATGTATATACATTGTCAATACCAGCAATATTAGCTGAATTGATCATATTCTGAGCTTCCAAAACTGCTAACATTGCTAATCATCCCCTTTGTCTGATTGGTTCTTATTGATAATCTTGTTGAATTCACGTTTTTCAGCGTTGAGCATTTCAGATTGGACAGCGCGATCTTCTCGTAGGTTCGTCACAAAGTGGTCTCCGACAATGGATTTCGTCCCGTCATTGACTCTCATCATATTCATAGCGTGATAGCGTTTTTTCCAGCCAACCCGGACGTGGTCGGAATCTGCAAAATATCCGCTCCCGGCCTTATCATGTGCCATGCTGATATTGTCAGCAGCGTGACCATATTTTCCATCATTGTGGGTACTTCTGTGCTTGGCATTGGTGACTTCACGCAAATGCTGCATAAATACTTCTGCTCCAGCGTCTTCAACGGCGTAACGATCAGCCGAGTTCATTTTGGCCGTTGACTTTTCGACTGAGTCAAGCCATTGCTTAAGTCCATCTGATAAATCTAACTGACGAGACATATTAAGACACCTTCTTTACTCTTGACAAAGTCAACAGATCAACACTGTTATATGTTGAGTTATTAACTGAGTAGTTGATAACACGGTAAAGCTTGTCGTCGATTTTGACATATAACACGTCACGACTTGCAAGATCACGATTATGACGAATAACAATCATAACCGAATCTTGGTAAGCAGTACCTGCAGCCTGGACTCGATCCGAAATCGTCTGGTTACGGACTGCATAATGCAACTTGGCGATCTGCTTAAACTCCGCTGTTGATACACCAGTAAATTTATTCTGTTGACTTTCCGAAATGCCAAACTGAGCTACGTGATTAAATTGATAGGCTGGGTATTTGAATTGTTGCCACTCTTCTAGTCTTGTTTGTCTGGCCATTCATCATACCTCCCCTGTAACACTGTGATACACATTTGCACACCAGCTGGAACTCCTTGTGACATTGCCCGGTCGTAGTACAAACTCGAAACGAGCGCCTTAACCGCTAAAATGTAAGTATTATCAGCCTTAAGCTGGGAGGCGCTGAGGTTCTTGCTATTAAAGCTGTTGTTGATAAAATCCGTCGCTTGATCAATCAAACCACCCAATACATTATTATTCTCTGGCGTGTCGTCAAGATTTAGATAATTCAACATATCATTAACGCTGACAGGTGAGATAGACTCACTGTTATCTGTATCAGCCATTACTTACATCTCCTTTATTTTGTAATTATGATTACTTGCCTGCCCCGGCAGTTACAACATTATTTGAAGCTGACAAACTCTTATCAGTGATAGTAATTAAGTTCATCAAGTCTGGACGAACGGCCACGATGTCTTGCATGAAGAATACACCAAGAATTACATCAAAGCTTGAGAAGTTGTCGATGAATTGGCCTTGTACCTTGTCAAACGTGAACTTATAAACTGACTTGTTGAGTGGAGTGATAACTGCAAGCTTGTCGCCGACCTTCTGACCAAGTAACGTATCAGCAACCTTAATTACAGGCTTGCCAAATAACGTATAACTTGAGCTCTTAGTTGGGTCTGGTTGAAGCAATGGGCGTCCAAATGCGTCCTTTAACTGGTCAAGAGCATTAAATGCTGATTGAGTTAATACGATTTGAGCAGCTTCTGAATCGTTAGGCTGTAAGTTAACGTTGAGAACCGTCTTCATATCAGCGATTACGTCGCTAGCTGTAATCTTATTAGCTGCGTTAGTCGTCAAAATATTACTAATGTTATGATCATCTGTGTTATTTTGAATTTGTGCCATTTGGCCTTGAGCAATTTGCATAAGATCAGTGTTTCCACCACGACCAGCGGCGATTTGTTCACGACTAAACCGAATCTTTGAACTGTAGGCCTTGACGTCGTAAGGAACACCCTTTGCTGTAGTCATATCAAAATTAGCAGCTTCTGACAATTCTTCGCGAGTTTGTGCTACTTGGTCGTTTTCGTCGAAGTATGTTGCCTTACCATTTGGCAAGTTAACACTTTCAGTGTGTACATATTGGTTAAGACGTGGGAATTGATGTACTTCTTGGTATGCCTTTAAAATGTTTTCAGGAAGGAAAAACTTTCCTTGATTATTAAGTGTTACGTTACCGTGTTGTGTATCACGTGTATTAATACTTGGTGTTACAAATCCAGAACGCTTATATTCATCGTGGGCCAAAACTGCTTCAGTCAAGGCGTCACGCTTGTTATTCTTTGGTGTAATATCAATCATTGCTCGATGTTCCTCCTTGTTATCTTCTTGTTGATTTTGTCGAGTTGCTGAACTAATAGCCGAGCTAGTGTTGGAGCTATCGGCTGCACTGGTAGCAACGGCTGAGCTTGCTGCTGTTGACGCTGGGGATGATTGATTGCCTTTTGAATCGTCTTCAATGTCTGAATCATCCGCCGTGTCGTCAACATCTGAATCATCTACATCTTCACGCTTTGCCGCACTTCCTGGATGACATGCTGCACTAACAGCAGTCTTAATACCAGCAACAGCAGCACTAACGGCTGAAGCTACAATTTCATCAATTTCAGCTGTTGACGTTGCCGATGAAGCAGCTGAACTGGTAGCAGTTGAAGCTGCAGAACTTGCAACAGCTGAACTACGTACTACGTTTGAATTATTTTCTGAGTTCAAATCTTGTTCCTCCTTGTTATTATTTAATAAATATTGTTCTAAATCACGCTTAACCTGTGCGCTTACACTGGTTTCCTCATATGCTGGGATTGCAGTTAACGTCAACTCGCTTACCGTGTCTATTTTGTCGACATAGTGAACAGTTGTTCCATCATCTCGTGTATCCCAACGATCGCCACCTTGAGCAATTGTGAAACCAAAGCTACATCCTTTAACATTCCCGGCCTGGATGTTCTTAAAAGTATCAACACCCAAGGTCGTGTCGGGGATTTGAGCTGTAAACTTCAACCCGTTGTCGTCAATTTCAGTTTTTAGACTTGATGAATCTGCCCGAGCTAAAATCTTGTTGTAATCGTGGGCATACAATAATAAGGTTTTGCTGAAATCAACGTCGTTTAAGGCATCCCGTGAGATATACTCGATAAACGGAAGGGGTTGGCTTGGTTGGTTGAACACTACGGCATAACCACTAACGGTATAACTTCCGTCGTTATTGTTAACGGCACGGATTTGGCTTTCCTTAACAGGTAAAGCGCGAATATTAATCTTCTTGTTCTTCGTCTTGATCACCTTCTTTATTATTAGTTGGTGGACTAGCCGCCACCGATGAAGTGCCGGCCTGTTCACTAGCCTTAAAATCAGAATCAATGTCATCATCACTAATATCAGCAAGACCTAGAGCGTCATTATTCCGAAGAATTCGAACGGCCAAACGTGAAGGAATGACGGGGTTCTTGCTGCTGGTTAAACTTGAGATTTGGCTGATGAGTTGGCTGTGGTCCACATCGGCTAAGTTTGTAAAGTCTGCTCTGACGTCAACTCCAAACTTTGCGCTCATTTCTGACGTTAGGGAGCTAACGTATGGCGCCAAACCGTTTACATATAGGCTATTCATCATCTGAATAGAACTTTGCTGGTCACCTTGGCCGTTGAGGTATTCATCAGGAATGCCAAAGGCTTTCGCAATTTGGGACTGACTGAATCGTGTATTACTTAACAATGAATCAATGTTAGGGTTAACTTGCAACGGTTGGAGATCCATACTTGTATCCATAACAAGAGCTCGTCCTGTGTTTGCTCCTGACGTCATTTTTTCCACTTGGTTACGCCAATTCTCCTTCAACGCGTCCTTAATTTGGTTTTGAGGTAGCTTAATAACGTAGCTTGGAGCGATTGCGTGGCTAAGTGACGCATTGGCCAACCGGTTAGAGTTGTTTTGAATGCTGACTTCTTGAGCCAAGCTAACCAAAGGAGAAATCCCGCAAAATCCGCGTGTTTGCTCATCGAATCCAGAAACTAAACAGCGGAAATGAAGTACATCCGAACTCCTAACTGTGAACGTCTTACCGTTCTCACTGTCGAGCGTAATCGTATATACAATGTCATCTACGGGGTCTCCTGCATCTTTTGATAATAGGTTAATCTGCACGTTTGAGGCTGGGACTTGAATAAATGATCTCGGAATATTATTACCATCCCGATTAATTAACACGTAAGCGTTACCTGTTAATAGCAGCTGCACAACGACTTTCTGCCAAAATGAATAACCGTTGATATATTGACTCGGCTGTTTGATTGCCTTATTAATTAACGGGTTGTCGGTTTTATAGCTCGTCATGGCAACGTTTGAAGCTATCCGACTAACAACAGCAAAAATATCAGAGTTGGTTAATGCATCTGACGCGTTGATCGTTTGGCTGGCGATTACCCGGCCACCATCTGCAACAAAAAAGGGCGATAAACCGCCCGAACTTAGTGATAGATTGCGTTTATGAAATTTTGAAAAAATTGACATGTTAGATTATCACCCCTTTCACTGTTAAAAGTTTGTATCATTAATTTTTATAAAATCATTTAACCAATCGTCCTGCTCATCTGACGACATGTTAGCCAATGGATTTTTATTATCAGTTTTAAGATTGGTTGACAATCCGGCAATTTGACCCTGAGCAATATAAAAACAGTCAATTATTGCGTCCATGCAGTCGATTTTTGAGGTCTGCAAGGCCTTATCGATCTTCACACCAGCAACAGTTGATTTAAGAATTGCGTTCTTCATCGAATATTGCAAAATTGGGTCGTCGTCGATGATAATATTTCCAATGTCCAGCTGTTCCCGAAAGAATCGTGTTGGAGAATCAAGCTGAGAAGGCATTTGCCGAACTTCAAGCATATTCCAGTCTGACTTCTGAACGATATACTGCACCATATTGCTTTTGTCCCAAGGGTCATAACATACATATTTAACGTTTAAGTTGTGCTCATCGACAAAATCACGCAAGTACTTATATACTGCTGTATCACTGATATATCCGCGTCCACGTCTCATAATGTCGGCATATCCCAACTTTTCAGCAGCTGCATAATCAATACCATCTTTACCCGACTTAATGCCAATATTTCCCTGACTGTGGGCAAGTGGAACGAATGAATGCTGCTTTACATAAAATTTATCATTGCCATCTGAATTATCATGATATGGGAAAACAAAAGCCACGGCCGTATCATCTGAGGCGTGGCTAATATCTAAACCTATATAAACATCCCGACCTTCAATATTAACAGGCGGATTTTTGCTAACTGCTCCGTTTATTGCCTTTAACGGCAAGTACGAATCGACCCGAGCCTGTAACCAAATGTTGAGGTTCTTGTTCTCAAATTCTGACAACTGGCCCTTCTTCATTAACGAATCACGGTTAGATAACAACGAGCTTTTCATTGTCTCATATTTAACCTTGTTTAAGTCCATCAATGGGTTTGACTTAATCCAGGTATCCGGCTGGTTTACTTCATCGGCGCTGTCCTGTTGCCAAACTAGGCATAAATGATCATCTAAGGCCCGGTCGTAGTCCTGTTCCATGGCGGCAAAATTCATTTTTTCATCACCGTACATATAACTATTACTATCAGGGTAAGCAGTTGAAATCTGGATTATCTGGCCGTGCGTTTGAGTCATCCCTGACGAGATTGTATCTTTGTTGTCACGGACAATCTCAACACTGATCTTATCGGAAGCCGCTTCATCTATGACACATACATTAAAGTGGTAGGCATCGAACATCTGAGATCCTTGTGTAAGCTGATTAAGTGAGTTCTCATGATTATCTGTTATCTGAGTTTTGGTGTTAACAATAACCCGATTTTTAAATAATCGTTTGAATGCCGGTGAATTACGTAACAGGTTAAACGTCGATGTGATGTATCTCCAGCCTTTTTTTGCCTGGGTTTCAGTCGTAGCAACATAACCGAGATCTTGATTAAATTTCTTGTTAACGTACACGAGATAATAATAAGCAATCAAAATATTACTAAGGTACGTCTTTCCATTCGTTCTTGCAACCGAAATAATAATATCCGTAAACCTTGCAAGGTCTGGATTATTGCGGTTACGCCAACCGACAACCTGGCAAAGAATGGCTAACTGCCACAAGTCAAGAGGTAACGGCTTATTAGTGCTAGGCTCTGGGCATAGGCTGGCAAACTTTACGATTAACCGGCATTGGTTCAGATCATAAATATATTTAAAGTCTGGATCTTCGTTTTGACGTCGTAGATCTTGAATATGTCGAAAGGCGGCGAGTTTGATTGATCGAGATGTTAACATGTCACCATCTAACACCTTGAAGGCGTACACTGTGGCCGGATCACGATATTTACGCTTAATATCATCATAATTACCAGCTTGTAACTCTTCATAGTATGCATCTAAGATTTTGGTTTTATCCTCTGTAAAATTCCACTTTTTCAATCAATCCACCTCGATTCTAAAAATTACTGTAATTACTGTTAACGTTGCTGTTCTGGTCTGTCCAATTACCCGAATTGTCGTCATCGTCTGGTTTTGTTAGTTGTAACAAGCTGGCCCGAGCAGTTGGAGTCATTCCCAATTCTGAACATAACGACTTAATCATGGTAGCGCTGTTTTTTAACGCTGAAACTGAAGGGTTGATCTTCCATCCGGCGAACTGATGTTCCAGCACTTCTCCAGTCTGTACACTCTGGATTGCCTTATAATAGGCTTTCTTGGTACCTTCCGCGTCTTTGCCATCCCCACCGAAGATGTCTGTATAAGCATCACGGTTAACCTGGATTTGTTGAGCAAGTAACACAACTATATCCGTATCGGCCTTTGTTAGTATTCCCATTCCGGAAAATGATTCGACTATCGTTGCGTAAGCTTTGGCTGCCACACCTGATAAATAATCAGGAGACTGTGACGAAATCGGATCCTGTGCTTTGTTGTATTTTTTAAGTTCGTTGGTTCGGGCACGTTGATATGCCCGAGCTGATTTTTCTGTTGTTATTTTTGCCTTGCGCGGCATATTAACACCTCCTCGTAATGCCTTATGTATCAAGGCTTTTCATAATATTTGTAAATGCTTATATATCAAGGGTTTTCGAGACCCCTTATATGCCGATTTTTTATAACTGCTCACGCTTCCACGGGAGCCTCCTTGATCGCGCGCTCTCCTAGAAGGCAATACGGGCGCGGGATTGCGAAAACCCTTGGTAATAAAGGCTTTTCAAAGCAAAGAGAAATCGCTGTATCCCTTGCGAGAGTAAGGAAGACGACGATTCGGCTATTTCAAGTCGACCGATTCGCAAAGATCATCTAAAACCCAGTGACAACACCGCTTTAATTCATCGTATGAGATGAAACCTAATTCATACTTTTCAAATAGAATATTTAAACTATGGTGATACTGTTCTTCGGTTGATCTATCCATTACTATCACCAGCCTTCATATTAATAAGACGCCTCCATTCTGTCTTTGTCATGTTCTTAAGTTGTTGATCTGTAAGCTTTTGTTCTAACTTTGTTTTTGTATTATGCTCAGCTCGTGACAATAGCCAAAGATTATTCATATCAAACTTATCATCACAAAGATCACGTTTAATAATGTGATCAACAATATAATCATGATCATTCAGCATTTGACCAGACACGCCAGACACCATAAGATCACGGTTCTTTACAGCGTCACGTGTTCTAGTCCAACGCTTGGAGTGGTAAAACCTGTTGGCTTCTTGATCACGTCGTGTTTGGTTGTAACGTTTATCCGCTTGTAATTTCTTAATATGATTTTGATACCTTGGAGATTGTAAATGTAATCTGTAATGGTAATCACAATATTTGTGATTTTGAGGGATGATCTCATCGCATCCTCGCCAGTTACAAACATGCAATAACGGCATTATGACTCATCCCCGTTTCCTTCTCTCTTAATATCGTTACTGTAAACCAACGCATCTTTTGGTACGTCGTTCTTATCGTCGTCTGAATTGTCATCAGATCGTGATAAAGTACTAAATGAAGACATCATCTTTAACGTCGTATCGTTAAGCTTCTTCATATTTTCACGATTCATTGACAAGTTAGCAGATTCTACCCAAGCCATTGTTTTCAGGCTGTCGTCGATAGATTCCAAATGGTTATTAATTGAGTTATATAATTCTTTCTTATCCATAATTTACATTCCTTTCTTATTACGATGTACTAAGTAAATAACAAGAGCGATTACCAAGAATACCAGCAAAGCTAACAGATCAATCGCCAGAATTGCAATGACCGGCAAAAATACGATTAACCAGCTGATACTTGCTAAGCCTACCAGCTTAACTACAGCTAGAACCAAAGAGCAGACAATAGCTAAGTTGAATAAATTAAAGTTAATACTGACGTTTGGATTATTGTTCATTCAGTGATCACTCCTTTGTTATTTAGTACGTCCTTTAGTTCAACAACAAAAAAAGCCCGATCTGAGAGTTGCACTCAGAATATCAAGGAGAAAGGACCGCATATTACTCTAAAGGAGTATAAAAAAGCCTTGATACATACTGATTCGGACATAAAGCAACGTCATATCTAACGCTGCTTTATTGATTAGATTATAGAAGGGAGAAAATGTTGTGAAAACCAGCTAAATTTAGCTAAAATCATGGCTACAGCAAGAAAACGCGCAGGCTGTAACCATGCTGACGGCTAAATAGCATCATCTAAAGTTAACGTGTCGGTTTCAGTTAGTGGGTCATTGTAAAGATAGTTAATACTCGTAACACGATGATCATTTAAGGTGAACACTTCTAGCTTATGACATGACATGGTGAATCCACGGTCTTGTTCGTAATTGTCGTTCGGCTTAATAGTGCTGCACTGATACAACATGACGCCATCATCATTATTTGCCACCTGCTTAATCACATTCTTGTGAAAATGACCACTCAAAGCAATACGTGACGTGCAATCAGCCCACATTTGTGGCTGTTCGGTTGACATCAGGTTAGCAATCTTATTAAGAGCTTGATCACCATGCAAAATAGCAAGCATGACGTGGCCAATTTGGAAATATTGACGTGTTTCAGTCGTCAAATGAAAATCGGCGAACTTTTGCCATTTAATACTCATGGCGTACATAAATAAATATTGCTTATCAAAGTCGTGGTTTCCACCAACGGCCAGAACGTCGATATGGTCAGCATGACTGTTAACAATACGAATAAGATCATCGAAGAAGTCGGTTGCATCTTGAAGGGCTTGTTTGTTGTCTACGTGGTCGAGCTGTGTATTCTTGGCTGTTTGAGTTTTGGTCATAAAGTCACTGTGGAATGTATCACCACCGAAAATCAACACCACATTTTTGTATTGCTTGTCACTAATTAGATCTTCAAGGTGACATAAATACGTATAAGCAACCTCAAGATCAGTTATTCCAAAATGCATATCAAAAAGTGGCAAAACTAAGCTTTGATCTGTTGATTGTGTAGCCGTTTGACGTTGGAAATCAGGTTGAGAAATCGGATCAACTTGGTTATTAATAACGTTGATAAAATCATTAGTAGTCACCGTGTTAGTAACAGGCGAAATCTTAATTTTAGCTGATACAAGCGGCTGACCTGTCTCCTTGTCTTTACCCCAAGCTGAATAACTGAATGAGTTAAGCTTAAAGGAATCAGGGTCATACCCAAAGATGGTTAAAATATCAGTGTCAGATAAATTCTGGGCTTGATTTAATGAAATCAACTTATTAGCTACCACCGAACCGTCACTGTTACGGGTTACACTTCCAAATTCAAACTGATCATCACTGTTTGAGTTCGTGTCGGTGTCGCGGTTGTGTAAAAGCCGGTACACGTACTTAATCTGTGTGTGTGTCAGGTTGTACCGTTCCATTAAATCAGATTGTGTTAATCCATCTTGTCGATCTTGCTTAATTCGATTTAAAAAATTGTTATCATACTTCATAATTTATACAGTCCTTTACTTTAAAATATTAAAAGACAAGCTTAGTTCGTTCGGCCTGTCTTAATATCATCACTATTTATATAATTCTTTCACTATAATAATACTACCACAAACTGGTGTTCGGTGAGTCTCTATTTAGTCTCAACTTTATCTCATCAATTAGCCGCAAAATTGACGCTCAAAAGTTAGCTCATGGGTAAATTGCTTGCCCCGCTTGGATTTCCGTAACGCTTACTAAAACTGGAGCTAACCAAAATAAGTTAGCTCATGCGAGATTGCCTGTTATTATTGACGTTGCTAAGCGTATGAGCTAACTAAGGCAAAAAATGCAGAAAACTTATTTTATATATAGAGTTACTATATATACTTTTGTGCAAAAAATAGCCTACTTAGCTCATTCGACTTGTAAAGCCTTTAATATCAATGGATTACAGATGAGCTAAGTTTTTTATGTTTTAGCAAGGGATTTGTAATCCATTGATTATCAAGGGTTAAAGGTCTGAGCTAACTTTTTGCAGTTTTAGCAAGCTTATAAATAAATTTATATTATATTTAGTTATAATTTACACAATAAAAAAGACGGTCTCTTTTGAGATCGTCACACTGTTTTATTTGATTGTTACGCTGTAGCCTTGTCATGCAGACGGTCGAGCAGTTCCCCGCCGTTGAAGGCATAGGCAAAGTCAACAAGTGCACGCTTGCGTAGCCGAAAGACTGAAGCCCTGCTCAAGCACAACTCAAGCGCTGCCTTTGTTGCGGTTTCGTGCTTGATCATCAGCATGTTCAAAACGTCGGCTTCGTCCCGATCCATCAGCTCAAGAGCCGTGTTGATTGCTGCCAGGTGCCGTTTTGCTTCCGTATAGCTGATCATCTTGTTTTCTGATCCGTTGCCCTTGCCTGCTGCCTTTGGCATACCGTCGAATTGTGGGCTCGTAATGCTGGTAGCACTGCGTACTAGCATTTGCTCACGCGGAACATCTACCTCAAAGAACTTTACAACTTCTTTACTGATTTCCTTATCATCCAACATAATTTTCACCAATCCTTTTAATCTCTTAGTCGTCAAATAGTTCATTCAATTCGTCAATTTCTTTATTACCAGTCTTTGGTGTTTGGTTGGTGTTTTGCGTGTTGGATGTTGTGTTGTTCGTGCTGTTGGTTGGTGTGGTTGATTGATTTGACTTCGGCCAGTCAATATTGCTGTAGTCGGTCCGGTACTTGTTGCCAAATGATGACGGGTTGACGTCGATAAATTCTTTAATCCGCTCTTTTGCCGCGTCGGTCGTGTGGTTGTCGATATTTGCAACAAATAAGTTATTATCCTTAATTTGTGAATAGGAGGACAACTTGTCAATATCATACTTCATGGCTAGGTGCTTAAGGTAATTTGTCAGATTACCCACGTATAATCCAGACATTAACCCGCGATCCTGCTTCAAATATGGCATGGCTGAAACGCCCAACCATACATAACTACCTTTTTGCCGGCCTTCGGCAAGGACGGTTGCGATGGTATCGTGGAAACGCCGCTTTGTCATAGCTTTGGTGATACCTTCACTATTACAATATGACTTATACATCTCATATAAATCATTCTTTGAAATATAGCCGTCTTCATCGTAAACTAAACGCGGTTCGTCGAACATTTCACGGGCCATGTCGATTTCATCACCCTTAAGCCTTGAGGTCACTCCTTTTTTCAAATAATAGTTCTGCTTATCGTTTTCAAGCATTGGAATAACAATATTCATAAGTTCATCATTTGAATAGAGAACATCATAGATGAATTGCATAGCTGAATTTGCTGAATATTGGTATTGATTGCGTGCCTTCTGTACTGAATCAGGATACGGCATGAGAGGGTCTTGATATATAACTTTGTCAGTATCACCTGCTGCACGTGCTGCCGCTGCTTCTTTAGCAGCCTTAGCTCGCTTTTGGTTTGCCTTGACCGATCCAGCAACTAACCAAGCTAATACGCCTTCAGCGTTGCTCTTCTTGGATAATTCATATTCAATGTTAGGCATGTCTTCTGAAGAGTTTGGCTTAATTCTGTGTGTGAACGGAATAATTACCATACGATCCATAATAGCCTGGGATGCTGAACTCTTTGGTATTTCGTTTGCGGCAATCCATAAACTGAATTGTGTATACAATGTAAATGCTGTACTGTACAATTGACGAACTTTCATTGTGTCGGATTTTCCTGTGAGGCTTTTGATCAAACCCTCGTCAAGTTTTGAGGAATTGTCCGGTTCCGTTGGAGTGATGAATCGTTTACCGTCGAGAGCCGCCATGTCAGGGGATGCACCACCAGCTGAATTAGTGCGCTTCTTGAGAAAACTGTTAATGTCTGCTGTATCGGCAAACCCGCTATCATCTTGGCTATCTCCGCCCAAGACGTGGCGAACCGTACTCAATGCTACAGATTTTCCATCGTGACCAGAACCATAGACAACGTACATATGCCGGTCGGTGTTAACACCTGAAAGGCTTGAATCTCCCAACGCAATTTGCAAATATTCGATCATCTTTTGGTCGTTCTGGAAAGTCGTGTTGAGGAATTGATCCCAAAGATCACTGTGAGCATCTTTATGATATTCAAACGGAATAATCAGTGTGAACATATGCTTTTTGTCATGTGGTAGCAGTTCACCCGTCTTAATGTTGATCTCGCCGTTTTCACAATTGATTAAATCATTTCGGTAATTGTAACGAATGTTGCTTGTACCTAATAAATCTTCAGTTTGTGTCAGCTTTATAATCTGCACTAATTTTGGCTGAGTTCGTAAACTTTCAATCTTGCTTAAAGTATCTTTTGTGTCTGCTACCTTAACTCCGGCCTCGGTAACCATCAAGTCAAGAATTTCACGGCTGAGTTGTGTGAGTTGGTTGATGTCATTACTCAACCATACCCAACGTTTACCATTCCAAGCGACGAACTTTCCACGATCAATGTCATACATAACATGTCCACGGCAAGCGTCAGCCAGCCGCTGAGCAGCGCCAATTTGATCAAAGTTATGATCCTCAAATTGCTTATAATCGTACTCCCAACTGGTATTAAGTCCGCCGATTTTTAGGCTGATGTTGTTCTTATTATCGTCAAAATACTGATCAAGCTTATCATCATCCCCAACACGTGTGTCAACAGGATTAACGATTTGTTGCTTCATATCGCGTTCTGCTTCTGGAGTTACACCCCGGAGCGTCATAATGAACTGCTGATATTGTTGTAAAGTATTGGTATCAGCCGCTCCAGCGTTGATATGAGCGTGATCCATCACGAATGCTTGTGCAGCTTCAAAGATTTCTCCAGCTGTTGACTTAGCGGTGATAGTGTAAGTGTTAGCTGCATTATCGAGAATATTTTGTGTATCTACTTGAGCCATTTTTAAATAGCCGTCCTTTCTATCAATCTAACCAATCAGAACGGCTATGTGTTATAATATAAATAACCGATCTGATATTTTTTTGTGACGTGAAATCAAGTTAAATATTGTGGTTGGTTATAGGTTGAGTTGAATTGGTTGAGTTGGTATTAACTTGATCAATTCTTTTTTTATTGACCGGCAAGAATTGCGATCCGGCATCATGTACTCATCTCCCTCTATCAAAAAATCTGTGTGACTAATCAACTTAATTTAATTACTTGTATTCGTTTGGTAGATCATCCAAGTGTGCATCGTTATACCATTCTGTATTCACTTCATCTACGGCATCGCTTGCTTCCTGGTAGTCATCGTAATTTGTAAAACTGTCTAGCCATTCGTCAACATATCCACCAGCAACAGCAGCAGCGGCTGCCTGCTTAAAAGTTGTAAATCCTCCGTCAGTATAAATACCATAATTAAACATATGTATCACCTTGCCCTTTCTTATTAGTTGTCTTCTTGATCTTCAGCCATACGGCGTTGCACGGCCCGCTCGTTTACATATAAGTAATCGGTGTTGGTCGTATTATCGATCTTTGCAACCTTTGCTTCGTTGACTGGCCCAAAGTCTGCCACACTCATTAAATCGATTAAATCATTACCTTCATTGTACTTAAACATAATTATCAGTCCTTTTCTTAAATCTTTCATTGATTTCTTTACATTATTATTATAACATAGAAGTTTTGCCCTAATTTTAGTGTATCTTCTGAATTGATCATCCTCTCACGTGCATCTTTTATAATTTGAAACTAAATCGAACAAATAACATAAATTTTAGTCTTAATAAATTCTTAATAAATTAACTAATCTCGACGTAGTGAATACAGTAACCGCACTCGTTGCCGCAACTCATATCGGAATACCGCCTTGTATTCATCACTTAAATCAGAATATTTACCTTCGTCAAGCATCCCCAAAATTTCGACCTGATTCTCAATCTCGCTAATCTCAATGTTGATCCGGTCAACGTCACCCTTGGCGATCTTGTCAAAGTCTTTATTAAAATCTGGTTGGAGATCATCAAGCAAATCATCAACGGCCATCGGTTCGTCCTGAAGAGTTTTACGCAAATCTGGGTTCTCCTCGTCGTTATCTTTGAAATATTGGTTATACTTACAAATCTTCTTCAACTTTTCAAGATGACTTGTAACAAAGATCGATGCAAAACTCATTAATAACCATTGTCCGACGTTCTTCTCAAGTCGTTCATATGGCTTACTGTTCTGAATTAATCGTGTCAACTCATCGTATGCAGCTTGCCGATTGTTAGAAGTCAAATCATTGATACATTTGATCTGAATAACATCCTCATTATTTAAGACTGACGGCCAATAGCTCTTCATGACTTGCATTAAGTCAACGTAGCAACGTGTAACGCCCAGTGCAACGCGTGTTTTCTGTTCACGTGTGAGGTCACTGTCCTTATACCACAGAGCCATCTTATTGACGATATGGCTTACAGTATCATCAGTCACCGTGTCAACAGTTAGATCCTCGTGGTCAACCACAAACCAGGTAACGTCACGGTTGAGTTGATTTTGTCGTGAGAGTGAAATCATTTCAAGAATTGTATCAGTATCTAAATCGTTGTAATAAGTCTTATCCATAATAAATTCTGTCCTTTCTATTTAATTAGTTGTTATGGTGTTCAGCGTTCTCTAAATCAAGAAGATTTAGAACATTATTGAGAACACTGTTACTACCAGCTTCAGCAATATCAATTGCGGCGGTTACAATGTTCTTTGTGTTGATACCATCGGTTAAATCTTGGTAACTGTTGATTGCTGATTCAACGTAATCAGTGAGACGGTCACGATAACTCTTGCCATCTCGTTGATTTACCAGATCAACAAAATTCCGAACGTCTTCGCGAGTCGTAAACCAAGTGTTCAACTTTGCGACTGCTAGCAACTCTAATTCAATTTCAATCTTGTTATTCATAATTAATGTCATCCTTTCATTTATTCCTTTACTTTATTACAATTATATTGTATCATAGAAATTTTACACTATTTTTATGCTTTGTTTGAATTAATCGCCCTCTTACGTTCATCTTCTATTGTTTTAAAAGAAATCAAACAAACATTTAATTATTCTCCTCGAAGTTGTTGATCAAACAGAATATCATCTCGATTACGGATAATACGCGTGATATAACGTGGGTCGCGCTGTTCACAACTTAGAAGATAAGCTCGTGTCGTATCGTCAACTCGATTCAACAACTCGTCCCGTTCAATAAGTTCTTGCTCGAGTTGTTCACTGATTGCATCCATGTCTTAGTCCTCCTCTTCATTTTCTTCTTGTCGTTCTTTTAGTCTTTCAATCAGTCCCTCGTAATAAATCTGATCGCTTGGTAACAGCTCCCTACCATTACTATTAACAATGTCTTTGAGTGCTTCAGCGAGTGCATATTCAAGTTTCTCAATGCCTCCGTCGTTACCTGATTTGAGGTATTGCTTGTAAGCATATTGAACGACTGAACAATAATCGCCTGTAACTAAATCACTGTAATGCTCAATGTTCGCGTAAATTCCGCTCAGATCGTTCTTGCGTGGCATATAACTATTGACGCTGGTTGCTGCAAAATTGAGAATTTCTTCAGTCAACACGTTTTCTGAATAATTCAAGCTCTTCAATTCTTCAGCGATTGATACAGCTGCAAGATCACGTAACAGATACTTAACAGATACAAGCAATCCTGTTCCGTAAACAACTTGATACTTGCTGCTAATCATTGCTTTCACAAATTCATCATCGACATTTGCAAGAATCTTTACTAAATCATCCGTCGTAACATTTTCATCCTTGAGCTCGTCGTGATCTTCAATTAAATCTTTAGCAAGTTCTAAAAGTTCGTCATCTGTCAAAATTTCTGTTTGATTTTCTGTCATAAAAATTTAAGTCCTTTCTATTTTTATCTTGTGAATTGTTTAACAATATATCCGATTAAAAAAGATTATGTTATGTATATTTACTATTTTATACATCATTTATTTTACATTTTCATCTATCATCCCCTCAATTAATTTACATATATAGTATACATCAGATTTTAGCGAATGCAACTACAAAACGCCGTAATGTCAACGTATACCGGACGAAAACACGTGCCAATATCGGGTATCTTTTACTGTTTAAAATTAAATCAAACAGGAAAAAATTAATATTATTTTCATGTATATTTTGTCTGGTTTTCTCTGTTTTTGTCTGTATTTACTTTGTATATTATTTCACATTATGACGTAAAGAAAAGACCAACCCGGCTAAAGGTTGGCTTGTGTGTGAATTAAGCAGCATTTTTCTTGATTGTCTTAGGCTCTGGAGCTTGCCAGTCAATTTTTGCCCGGTTAGCGTTTAGCCAAAGTTTAGCACGAACGACTGATGTAACGTATCGTGGGTGGCCTTTTCCAATACGAGGATTTATCCAGCCATTAACAGGGTCAACATCAGTCCTAATCTCTGGGAACCGATCTACTATATGGTACTCGATCCATTCAGGTGATTTTCCGTGAAATAAGGCTTTCCGAGCTTCTGAAAAAGACATAATGTGATCATTTAAGATCATCACAATCTTTTTAAGTTCGTCAAGTTCTGCTACTAATTCTTGGATATTCTGTTTTTCTGTCATTATAATTAAGTCCTTTCAAACATATTTGTTGAAAGACAGACTTCTTCGTAACAATTTACCCGACGTTATGGGTGAGACAGAAAATAGAATATTATGACTACAGCCGGAAACACTCCGGCTTCTTATATTTTACAACATTATATATAATAGTACCAATGAAAGGGATGAATACTATGGAAGTAAACAAACGTGGCAAAAAATGGCAAGCACGATATCGCTGGAGAACTCCTAGCAGTAACAAACAGCATACAATCAGTAAGACTTTTGCAAGGAAAAGTGACGCTGAATCTTGGTGGACTAAGCAAAAGATTGAACATTTGCAAGGTATGAACCAGGCTTATACCACGTTTTTATGGGTATTTGACCATTACTATAACACATATAAAAAAGATCACTTAAGAGAAAACACACAGAATAGTTGGAATTTTGCAAGACAACACATCATCGATTTCTTTGGAAAAGACAAGATGATCCAAAAATTAACAAATGACGACTACCAGCAGTTTATAAATTCGCTGAACGATTTGTCACACAGTTCAGTTGAGCTGATAAATCAGTGTTGTACGCAGGTTTTGGAATACGCCGTTCAACAAGGATATATAAACCGAAATCCATCGGCGATGGTTCATGCTGGAGGACAGAAAGCTCGTAAGGTAGAATACCTAAATCTAAAGCAAATTAAGGCGGTACTGAAATATTGTCGCAATTATCATGCAAGGAGGAGAGAACACAAGCCAGGTGCTGTTGGAACTGCTTGCCTAATCGAGGCCGCCATATTGAGTGGAGCTCGCTTAGGAGAATTAGCAGGATTAACATGGGACAGTGTGGATGATAAGAACAATATATTGCATATTACACGTCAAATTGATACACGAAGTAGGAAAGACCCAACGCCAAAATTTAGAGACACAAAAACAGACAACTCAGTCCGTGATATTCCAGTCCCGGCATATTTAATCAACGACATGAAAAAGTTACGATGCGACGGGGATGTTCTTGTGTTTTATACTCAACGAAACAAGCCTGTTAGCACTAGCTCAGCTTCTCGTTATACTCACAGAATGTTAAAAAAGTTGGGTATCAACAATAAGAATTTCCATTTTCACTCGTTCCGTCACTCTCATGTTGCCTTGTTATTGTCGAAGGGCGTTGATATATACGCTATTTCACGAAGACTAGGGCATAATAACATTAGGACAACTCTACAGATTTACTCTTACCTGTTGACAGAAAAAGAAGACGAAGAGAACAAGAAGATTCTCAATGTTCTAAATAATCTGTAGTTGTGTCTCGTGTCTCATTTGTGTCTCAGTCTTCTGTTTTCTTCTGCTTTTGTCTGCATTACCTAATAATTATTCACAAAATGTATACTGATTTTATATTATCAACGCTCAACAAACGTTGTTATATCAACGTTTATAATTGTCTTATATTAACTACAATTCACAAATTTATTATGCAATATACAGAGCTATATTAGCCGTGATTAGGCTACCGCTTCTCTTTTTTGCCTCTACGACTAAAACAACCTCACTCAAACCAGCAATAATTCTATTTCGCTCTGGGAAGTGGTAGGGCAACGGTGGTTCACCTAGACCGTATTCCGAAAGTAAAAGTCCGCACTTAGCCACTTCTTCTTGCAGGGAATAGTGGCTTTTAGGATATGCCTGATCAATCCCACAACCAATCACCCCAATGGTCTGTCCACGATACTTTAATGCTAGTTCGTGACTAAAACCATCAACGCCTTGGGCTAACCCACTTACAATTACGATTTGGCGTTTAATCAACGGCGGGAGCAATCCACGAAGGGCACTCTGTCCATAATTTGTAATTTGCCTTGTCCCAACGACCCCAATTGATGGTTGATGAAGTAAGCCCAAATTACCACGATAAAAAAGGACTAACGGCGGACAATATGTCTCTTTTAGCCCCAATGGATACAAAGGATCAGCAATCGTAATAAACGCTATTTGACCATTGGCTGCAACCGCATCATCAAGCTCTGCACTTCCCCAATTATTTTTCAAAGCTGTAGCACTCCGCAAACTCACATTAGCATGATCAATTAAATAGTCTATATTATTAAAGCACCGTGTTTGCTGTGCACACTCCCACAAGCGATACTTTGAAACTAAGCCAACGCCGCGACACAAACTCAGTCGCAATAAAAAATCTCTTACCTGTAACATAAAAAAGCCTCCTATTATTTATATACGGAAGCTTTTTGAAAATGCACTTTTTATTTTAAATACTTCGGAACAGGATTAAATGAACGACGGTGAATAGGTGTTGCACCTAAGCTTTCAAGCCCCATTAAATGTTCTTTTGTCCCATATCCCATGTTTTGGGCAAAACCATATCCAGGATAAACATAATCATAGTCACGCATTAAATGATCACGATATTCTTTAGCAACAATACTTGCGGCTGCAACACTAATACTCTTTTGATCACCTTTAATTAGGGTCGTTTGTGGAATATTAATTTTAAGCGGGACAGCGTCGACAATTAAATGATCCGGACGATGGTGAAGCTGGTTAACCGCTCGAATCATCGCATCCTGGGTTGCCGCATAAATATTTAACTTATCAATCACCGGAGCATCATTGACCGCGATGCTCACCTCTTCAGCTTCATCAACGATCTTTAAATATAAGTTTTCACGTTCATGACGCGTTAATTGTTTTGAATCCGTAACCCCTACTAAGTTAAAATCGGCATTCAAAATTACTGCACAGGTTACAACAGGGCCAGCTAAAGGACCACGACCGACTTCATCCATCCCTGCAACATATTTACAGCCACTTTGCCAATAATGATTTTCATATTTAAAGCGGTTTTTAAAAGCTGCCCGCGCCTCTTGTTGCCGTATTATGCGGCGTTTAAATTGCCCAATTGCCGTTTGAACGCCTTTTCGTGAATCAGCGCTTATTAACTGAATGTATGGATCATCAAGCTGATTAATTTTTTGTAGATGTTCTTTAATTTGACTAATCGTTTCTTTACTCATTTAGCCCATCCTCATTAAGGTCAGCAGGCACTTCAAGTGTAATCGGACCAAGTTTATTTTTTCGTAAATCGAAAATTAAGCGTTCACTAGCGCGATCATAATCATCACGAAAGCCCATTTTAGCTGTAATTGTTAAAAGTAAATCTGGATTTGAAATATTTTCAGCCAAATCATCATCTGTTAAATGGTAACGCTGTTTTAGCATTTCTGGCTGATGCTGACGTAAATAATCAAGGGCAAATAATGCCACATCATCCTTAGCGTATAAACTGTCCTTAATTGCCCCTGTTAAAGCTAGCATGGTTCCTTGCTTAGGAGTAGCAAATTTATGCCATAATACTCCTGGTGTATCTAGCAACTCCAATTCTGCTGAAGAACGAAGCCATTGCTGCCCGGTAGTTACTCCTGGACGGTTACCAGTGGCGGCCACATTTTTCTTTACTAAATGATTTAATAGCGTTGATTTTCCAACATTCGGGACACCTACACACATCGCACGAATTGGTCTTTTCTTCATTCCCTTAGCTTGTTCTTCTGCTAGTTTATCCTGCAAAATTTCTTTGCTTTTTGCTGTCACAATTTTTGCAACATTATTTTGGCGCGAATCTAAAGCTAAGACTGGTTGATCATGATTTTTAAAATATTCAATCCATTCATTTAACCGCTGGCGGTCGGCTAAGTCGGTTTTAGTCATAATCAGGAGCTTCGGTTTATCTCCTGCTGCTAATGCTACTTCGGGGTTTTGTGATGAATAAGGAACCCGTGCATCAACCAATTCAAATAAAATATCAACTAACGGCATTTGCTCACGAATTTGACGCAAAGCTTTGGCCATGTGTCCTGGAAACCATTGTATTGTTGCCATTTAAAATTCCTCCCTAATTAGCTACGACATCAAGGTACCTTTGCCATGCTTCATCAAAAATTGTCATTGATGGCAAATAATCAGCATTTTCTTCTAAATATTGCGAAATCTCGTCGAAATCCGTTGAATGTTTAGGAAAAGCAGTATCAAAAAACGCGTTATTAGCAAATTGTTGAACTTCATCAGCACTATTTGGATTTCTTTGCGTCATCAAGAACTGGTAAAAACTCATCCGCATTAAAACTTCCTCCTATCATTATTTATTATTAGTTGGTACAGTAATCAAGAACTTGAATTGGCCTTCTTTCATATTTATCTCTTGGGCCGAATACTTCAAGGAACGGTGCTTGCTATAACGATTAAGATCTAATAAAACGGTCTTCTTTTGTGGATTGATCTTCACCCATTTAGGAATATCATAATTTTTAGCAATATAGCCCATCACAAATTTTATCGGAATGTTTAATTGCCCAACTGATAATCCCTTAGCACGTAATAAGACATTCCCATCTGACAAACGTTCTGGAATAAAATTAATTGCAAAACGAACACTAGCACCAAGAAATTTGGTGTTCCCTGTCAGAGTGGCATACTTATCTCCAACAATGAAATCATAACGAACTTTCTGCCCTTTCAAGAATTCATTTAAATAATTTGCTGCAAGAGCATTAACTTGTTTTCGATTTAGTTCAACAGTAACAGAAGAGTCGCTGGGTTTAATCGGTTTAGTAACTTCTGTCTCAGGTGCCGGTGCGGTTGCTTTATTTAGCACCACCCCACAACTAACTATTATTACCGCTACCAAACAAAAGAATGCCCATTTCCACCAATTAATATTTTTGCCACTAACTTTTTTCATTGTTACCTCCGTGTAAATTCCCAACTATCATGTTTTTCCATTGACTTAAACAACTGATCCGCAATTTTTACATATCCAGCATGGTTAGGGTGAAAATTGTCTTCAGTTGAAATATATTTGTTTAAATTCTTATCTTTGTGATTCATGATTGCGATAACACGTTTTTGACTTACTTGACCTTGGTTTGCCTTTTCCTCTTCTTTTATTAGCTGCTGTTGTTGACTTTTTGTTTGATATTGACCATACGACATTAGCTTATTGATATTTACAAAATACATCGATTTATAATTATTCATTGCAGATTTTGTCGTTTGGTTCCACTTGTCAATTGATTGATTAATGATTGTCACATCAGGAAAATATGTGTAAAACGGGTTATAAATACTCATCACAAAAATCGGTGCTCGCGGATTTTCTTTTCGTACCGCCCCGAATAGTTTATTAAGTTTTTGCTGATAAACCTTTTCACCACGTTCAACACTACTCGTTACTTGACTTTCAGAACCCATGACATTTTTTTCGAGGATCTGCATCAAATCATTTCCACCAACTGTCATTGTAATTACATCAGCATCCTGTAAATCTTTTCGTAATTGTGTCTGCTGAGTTAAGCGATCAAGAATCTGGTCTGAACGGTCACCCGTTACTCCATAATTGACGGTAGTGACTTGGGTTTGCCGATACCGATGTTCAATTTTATTTTTGATGATACCAACATAACCACCATTATTAGTTTCATCACCTTCACCATGAGTAAGGGAATCACCCAATGCAACTACTTTAACATTCTTCTTTTCAACATACTTCGGCGTCTTAATTTCAGAACTATTAGACGACGATTTTGGCGCATGAACAACATACCAGCCACCTCCGCCAACACCAATAATTACCAAAATCAAAAGGAGCCACTTAATCCATTTTTTCATCTATTTTTACTCCTTTATTTCATATTTAAGAGACGGAGGCTGGGAAAAAATTTTCATTTTTTCTCAGCCTCCACTTTATTTTATCAGGATAATCTTTGTTTAACCTATTCTGTATAATACAATAAACAGCAAGCACCAATTCCCGTATGAGTTGCAATAATTGGTACGGTCTCACGAACAACAACATTAATGTTAGGATAAAGTTCTTTTAAGTTTGCTAATAAGCGATCCACTTCTTTGCCCGCATCAACATGTGAAATACCAATCCGTTTTACTTTAGGTCCGCGCGCCATCTCATCTAAAATCTTTCCCCATTCTTTATGGATCGACTTAAGACCGCGTCCCTTAGCTTCAATATGGATTTGTCCCCCATATACTTGCAACATCACTTTGATATTAAGCAAATTAGAAACCGCACCGGCAAATTTACTAATTCGCCCACCAGCAACTAAATTATCAAGATTATCAATTGCTAAATACAACTTTGACTTTGCAAGGACATCCTTCATCTTTGAAATTGCATCCTCAATACTGCCGCCATCTTCAATTACTTTAGCGGCTTCAACAATCTGAAAGGCCATTCCCTGATCCGTTGTTTGTGAATCGTATACGGTAACCTTAGTTTTAGTCATACCAGCAGCCTGTTCTGCCGCATGGACTGTCCCGCTAATTGATTCCATCATTGTAACACACAATACTTCGCTGCCATCTTCACCTAGCTTATCGAATGCATCGACAAACTTACCAATTGGTGGTTGGGATGTCTTAGGCAACGAGTTAGCATTTTTCATCATTGCAGGGAACTGGTCATTTGTAATCGTTTCACGCTCAACATATACCGTCCCGTCAATCATTACACTTAATGGTACAATTGTAATGTTATATTTTTTAATTTCTTCATCAGTTAAACCTGCTGACGAATCACAAACAATTTTTATCTTTGACATGAAACTTACCACTCTTCCTGAACAATTTGTGCTATAATTATCTAGTATTCAAAACTAGATAATTCATTTCAAGTACTATTATACTAGATTTTATTTAATTTTGTAGGATTAATTACTATTCATATAGTATACCAAAAATAATTTAAGAATTCATTGGTCTTTAGAAAGGGGTCTTTTGATGAATACACAAAATAAAGTAAAGGATCATCGTACTCTGCTTATTGAAATTGGTAATGCTATTACACATGGAATTGGCGCTGGCTTATCCATTGCCGGCTTAATACTGTTAATCGTTCGAGCAGTTCATACCGGCAGTCCAATGCGAATTGTAACTTTCACAATTTATGGAAGTGCGCTAATTCTGTTCTACCTCTCCTCAACTCTATTCCATGCATTGATATTTACTCGTGCCAAGCATGTTTTTCAGATTTTAGACCACTCGATGATCTTTGTCCTTATTGCTGCTACATATACTCCTTATTGTTTAGTAAGTATCCGTGGTTGGTTAGGCTGGACAATCTTTGGAGTCATTTGGGGATTATCAATTATCGGAATCGTCTACAAAGCTATCTGGCTTAAGCATAAAAGCAAATATTCAACTATTATTTATATTTTAATGGGGTGGCTATGCTTAGTAGCATTTGCACCATTGTGGCATGCTCTGGGACCAGTTGGATTTGGGTTGCTATTACTTGGAGGACTAGCATTTACTGTAGGTGCACTATTTTATAGTCGTCCTACAGCATATACCCATTTAATCTGGCATATATTTGTTTTAATCGGAACAATATTAATGTACTTTTCAATCCTTCTCTACGTTTAAATGCCATTTCTCAAAACGACAAATAACTTGTCCCTCTTCAACATGTTCATTCTCGTTAACTAAGTGCCAACGGTCATAATCGATCGTTGGCATTTTTGTATCACCAGCAATATCAGTATTTATGACCGTCCGCGTCAATTTAGTTGCTAACGGCAATAATTGCTGATAAATAGTTGCACCACCAATTACAAAATATTCAGCTGGATATTCTATTAAATATTTCTTTAATTCGTCTAGAGAATGGATGGCAACAACATCAGGAACATTTATTTTCTGACTAGTAATAACGATATTCTTCCGTTTCGGTAAGGGCTTATTCCCTAAGGACGCAAATGTTTTTCGCCCCATTATAATTGGATGCCCCATCGTCTGTTTACGAAAATGTTTCATATCAGCCGAAACATGCCATGGAATTGTATTATTTTTTCCAATCCAACCATTTAAATCTTCAGCCCAAATTAAATTTAATTTCGTCATCATATTATCCTCTTAAACCGCTACTGGAGCTTTAATTGCTGGCTCATGAGTATACCCTTCTAATTTAATATCACTCATTTCATATTGATCAATTGGCTTAGGTTCAGCAGGTAAGATTAACTTAGGTGCCTCATGCGGTGTCCTAGTTAACTGTTCCTTAACCTGATCAAGGTGGTTTAGGTAAATGTGAGCATCCCCAAGCGTATGAACAAACTCGCCAGGTTCTAGCCCGCATTGATGAGCAATCATATGCGTCAATAAAGCATAACTTGCAATATTAAATGGCACTCCTAAAAAGATATCAGCGCTTCGTTGATATAATTGACAGCTTAATTTGCCATCATTTACATAAAATTGAAACATCGTATGACATGGTGGGAGCGCCATTGATGGAACATCTTCTGGATTCCAGGCAGAAACAATCATCCGCCGTGAATCAGGCGTCGTTTTAATTTGGTGAATAACGTTAGCAATCTGATCAACTGTATCACCTTGACTGGTCTTCCATTTGCGCCATTGGCTTCCATAGACAAGTCCAAGGTCCCCATATTTTTGGGCAAATTTATCATCTTCTAAAATGCGCTGACAAAAGTCCTTCTTTTCCTGAAGATAAGCCTTTTTAAATTCTGGATCCCGAAGCCAGCGATGACCAAAATCAGTCATATCCGGTCCCTGGTATTCATCACTTTCTACCCACTTCTTAAACGCCCATTCATCCCAAATATGGTTTTTATGTTGAAGCAAGAAACGAATATTGGTATCTCCTCGTAAGAACCATAAAAGTTCACTCTTGATTAAACCAAATGGCACTTTTTTTGTAGTTAAGATTGGAAATCCTTTACTTAAGTCAAAGCGCATTTGGTAACCAAAAATAGACTTAGTGCCTGTTCCTGTACGATCGTCTTTTTGGTGTCCATTAGCAAGAACGTAACGAATAAGGTCTAAATACTGTTGTTCATTCACATTTGCTGCCATTCCCGATTCTCCTTTTCTTCTACTCGTCAACGTATGTACTCAAGTATTCCCAACGAGCAGTCTTTTCATCAATTTTTTTCTGAACTTCATTTAATTGTTTTTGTAATTTTGCTAGCTTAGCATAATCGCTTGCTGCTTCAGCCATTTTACTTTCTAATTGTTGATGTTCTTGATCGAGTTTATCTAACTCTTCGTCAATATGATCCCATTCAAGCTGCTCTGCATAAGTAAGTTTTGTTTTTTCTTTTTTTGCCGGCTTTTGCTTTGCAGTTTGCTTTTTAGCGGTTATTTTTTGATCTTTTTTATCTTCTTTAGCCTGTGCTGCTTGATCTCTTTTGGCCGCTAAATAATCCGTAAAACGACCGGTATAACGTTCTATATCACCATTCCCATGAAAGACTAATAAATCATCTGCAACTTTATCTAAAAAGTAACGATCATGAGAAACTGTAATGACAGTTCCAGCAAAGTTATCTAAGTAATCTTCTAAGACGGTTAAGGTGCCAATATCAAGGTCATTTGTCGGTTCGTCTAGTAATAAGACATTAGGTTGTTGCATTAAAATCTTCAAAAGATATAATCGACGTTTTTCACCCCCGGAAAGCTTTCTAATTAATGTTCCATGCATAAAACGAGGGAATAAAAACCGCTCTAGCAATTGCGTAACACTAAGTTTATTACCGTCTTTATCGGTAACATTATCTGCAATTTCAGATAAAAAGCTAATCATCCGCTTGTCATTATCAATTCCTTCTGTTTGCTGAGTATAGTAACCCAATTTAACAGTTTCACCAATTTTTAAAATCCCGCTATCTAATGGAACCCGCTGGGCAATCACATTTAATAGACTTGTCTTCCCAGCACCATTTTCACCAGTAATTCCGATCCTGTCACCAGCTTGTACTAACCAATCAAAGTCCTGCAAAATTTGGTGATCATCAAATCTTAAATTAGCATCTTTAAACTGAATGACATCTTTTCCCAATCGTTGGGACCCAAGGTTGATTGCAATATCTTCATCAGTTTTAAGGTTACCAATTTTACCTTCAAGTTCATGGAAACGATTAATTCGTCCCTTTTGCTTAGTTGATCGCGCCTTTGCACCTGTCCGCATCCATGCCAGTTCTTTTTTATAAAGCTGTTGATTTTTTCTTTCAGTATCTTTGGCTAACTCAACTCGTTCAGCCTTTTTCTCAACAAAATCTTGATAATTACCCTCACAATGATAAAGTTTACCAAACGATAATTCCCAAATATGATTGGTAATCTGGTCAAGGAAATAACGGTCATGAGTTACAACAAGAACTGCGCCTTTATAACTACGCAGAAAGTCTTGCAACCAAACAACAGAATCAAGGTCAAGGTGGTTAGTTGGCTCATCAAGCAGTAATAAGTCAGGTTGCTGAATTAATACTTGTGCCAATCCAACCCTTTTTTTCTGTCCCCCTGAAAGTTGAGCAATTTTTTGACTAACATCTTTTATTTTTAACTGGGTAAGAATTGTTTTTACCCGACTATCTGCTTCCCATGCATCTTCTTGATCCATTCTTGCCTGCATTTTTGTATAACGGTCAATTGCCTGTGAATCTTCTGGATGCTTTGTAAAACGGTCAAGTGCTAATTCATATTGCCGAATCGTTTCAAAAACCGGCTGCTTACCTTCAAAAACGGCTTCCATTATTGTTTTGCTTTCATCTAACTCGGGTTGCTGTTTTAAGTAACCGATCGAATAGTCATTCGGCTTAGTAATTTGACCGCCGCCTTCTGGATTTACTTCACCGCTAATTACATTTAACAGGCTTGTTTTCCCGCTCCCGTTAACACCAATTAATCCTATTCGATCATTTTCGTTAATAATAAATGAGATATTGTCAAATAATGTCTTTTCCCCATAGGTACTCGTAAGCCCTTCAGCACGCATCGTCTGCATATTATCCCTCTTTCACTAGTTCTTGTGCTTTACTCAATAGGGTTGTAGCGTCATTAGCTACTTCACCATTAAGCACTAATAATGTCAACTGTTGAATGATTTTCCCCATTACTGGCCCCGGTTTTATCCCTGCCTTAGTAATCAACATTTTTCCATCGATTGCTAGATCTTTAGCACTCTTAATCGGTAAACGTTGATAGGCTTTTTGTAATTCCGAATCCTCAATCGCCCAACCGTATAATTTAGCAACTTGGTTAGCATCATGGAGGGCGCTATCCCCTGTCCTAAACATTATGGATGGGGTTAGATTTCGCTGATGAATTGCATCAACTGCTGGAATAATCTTTTTTACCTGAGCAATTAAATCGTTAGCAGTTTTCCATTTCTTTAAGAATTTAGCAACCTCGCTTTGATCTAGTTGTAGCTGCAAACTAAGGACAGCCCACACTTGAGCCTCATTTTCTAAATGCCATTGATTTAATACTAATAATGTAGCTAACTGATCTTTCTTATTAGCTAAACCAGGACAATACTGATATAGGCCGGTAGCAATGAAATCTTTTAACCCGGCAACTGGATTTTGCCCTAAAAATAACTTTTCAAGCTCAACTCTAATCCGTTCGACAGCAATCTTTGCCAACAATGGTGCATTTTCCTTAATTCCCTTTAACGTTGGTGCATCGATTACAAAATCAAGCTTGCTTGCAAAACGAACCGCCCTCATCATTCGCAGAGCGTCTTCATGGAATCGTTCATTAGGATCACCTACAGCCCTGATAAGGTGTTTTTGAAGGTCCGCAAGCCCGTTAAATAAATCAATAACCTCACCATCTTCACGTAACGCTAACGCATTTATCGTAAAATCACGGCGTTGCAAATCTTCATTTAAGGAGCGCACAAATGTTACTTTGTCTGGACGGCGAAAATCTTGATAGCCTGACTCAGTTCTAAAAGTTGTTGTCTCATAACCTGTTCCATGATCAAGAATCATCACCGTGCCGTGTTCAATTCCTGTATCAACAGTGTGATTAAAGATGGCCTTAATTTCACTAGGATAAGCGCTCGTAGCAATATCTATATCATGAATTTCATCATGCAAGATAGTGTCACGGACACAACCGCCAACAAAGTAAGCCTCATAGCCAGCAGCTTCAATCTTTTGTAAGACTGGTCGTGCGGGTTCAAATATAGCCGGTAACTGTTTAATTTTCATTTAATCATGTCCTCATTTCGATAATCAAAATTGATTATAACAAATAAATTTAAGTCTAAAAAGAGACAGGAAAGATTGTGGACGGTTAATTTCCTAATCTTTCCTGTCTTCCTTAAGCTTACAAATTATTTATAATCTTCATATTGGTCATATAAATCCTGCATTTCCATATCAGTTGGAACTAAGCGTAAATAATGTTCTAGTTCGTCCATTAGTTTATCTGTTTCCCCAGCTTCACGATAATAATTAATTAATTCTTTTAAGAAAGTTGGATTTTCACTATAGGCAGGTAACGCCGCTTCATAGTATTTACCGGCTAAATCAAGCTGGTCTGTCCGTTGATAAGATCGCGCTAAGTTCCAGTATAATTGCGGATCAGTCTCATCCTCTTTGACCAATGGACGTAACAATTCGATATTTGCCGCGTCATCATGTTGATGCAATAAGAAGTTACTGTATTGAAGGGTAATGGTCATATTATCTGGAGCAAGTTCATGAGCCTTAACAAGATACTTCTTCATTAGCTTTTGATTTCCAAGATGACTCGTGATTTCAGCAGCTAGTGAATATAAGTATTCATTATACTGGTCAACACCCAATCCTTCTTGGACGACTCGCAAAGCTTGCTGATATTTATTCTCTTTCTCATAAGCTTTTGCTAGTTCAGGATAAGCAGATGCATATTGATCATCATCATTAATCAAATCCTCTAACGTTGTAATTGCCTCATCATTATCGCCTAATTGCAGTTGAGTCAATCCCTTTTGAAAACGAACATCACTAGTCTGATACTCGGGTTTAACCTGTTTAAAATACCCCAGCGCCTTCTTAAACTGACCGCTCTGTGCATAACAAATTCCCAATCTTCCCGCAATATCAACCTTCGCAAAGTCTGTATACCCATTTTTAATCAATTGAAAGTAATATTGAATCGCATCTGCGTATTGACCCACCATAAAGTAAAATTCGCCAAGAGCAAATTCAACTGCTGGTTCATTCGGAGCTATTGAGTAAGCTTCTTTAAGCTTGCCTTCTGTAACCTCAAACTCCTCTTCAGTTTGATATAAATCAGCAGCAACTAGTAAAGCTTGAACATACGCTGGTGAATCCGGCTTTATTTGTGCAAGATAAGATAGAGCTTCATCATTATGCCCTTCATCAATTGCGATTGTTGCTAAACTAGTTTTTAACTCATCTTCATCAGGATAACGATCTAATAATTTTAGGTAGATTGTTCGCGCTTGTTGTAAAAAGCCCAATGCGTATAATTCTTCAGCGAGACTAAATAACATGTCATCATCATCATTAATAAGCGCAAGTTTGAATGAATTCTGGGCTTCTTTTAACTTACCTGCTTCTAATTGATCAACCATTTGTTCTGAGTAGGTCATCTTTTGCCCTCCTTTTTACTATCACTTCTAAATATATCACAGTCATTAAGCTTACGCATCGAACACGCCCGCTTATTTAGATAGTAGATTTCTTAAAAAATTGGAATAAATAAAAGACTGGCAAAAAACTTTCGTCCTTTACCAGTCTCTTTAACATTTAGCTGTCAAATTACTTAACAGCATCCTTTAAAGCTTTACCAGGCTTGAATGCTGGTACCTTGCTTGCAGGAATGTTGATTTCTTCTCCAGTTTGTGGGTTGCGGCCCTTACGTGCAGCACGTTGACGTACTTCGAAGTTACCGAAGCCAATCAATTGAACCTTTTCACCCTTAGCTAAAGATGCTTGAATTGAACTAAAAACAGCATCTACAGCTGCAGTAGCATCCTTCTTGGTTAAGCCAGTTGCAGTAGCAACATTGCTTACTAATTCTGCTTTGTTTGCCATGTTGTTTCACCTCCCACAATCAACGAGAGTATTAAACTCGCGTCAGTGAATGTTAATTTTGAGTGGTCCAAAATTAACGAAATAACTACGAGAAGTTCGTATCATTTCATTGTTAAGATTAGCATAGAGAAAGCCTGCTGGCAAGCGGTTTTCTTAAGTTCTATGCGCATTTTTAATGTTTTTTCATTTTATTGAGAATTCTCTAACCTTTACTGTCGCTGACGCTTAATTAAGTGGATCGGCGTTCCAGAAAAATCAAACGCTTTTCGAATCTGGTTCTCTAAATAACGCTCGTAAGAAAAATGCATTAGGTCGGGGTCATTCACAAAAATAACAAATGTCGGCGGTTCCGTTGCTACTTGGGTACCATAGTAAACACGTAGACGACGACCATTTTGCGTCGGAGTAGGGTTTGCCGCAATCGCATCCATTAAAACATCATTCAATACAGACGATTGAATACGTTGACGATGATGGTCATATACTTCTTCAATTAAAGATGGTAATTGATTTAACCGTTGCTTTGTCTTAGCAGACACAAAAATAATTGGTGCATAGCTAAGATACTGGAATTCTTGACGAATCAAGTTAGTAAAATCTGTCATCGTGCGGTGATCTTTTTCTTTCAGAGTATCCCACTTATTGACGACGATAATGACACCACAACCAGCTTCATGGGCATATCCCGCAATATGTTTATCTAATTCCCGAATACCTTCTTCAGCGTTTAGCACCACTAAAACAACATCACTGCCATCAATTGCCCGCATAGAACGCATCAATGAATAACGTTCAGTGTTTTCATATATTTTTCCCTTTTTACGAATACCAGCAGTATCAACCATCGTGAATTTTTGCCCATCTGTTGTCGTAAACTGAGTATTAATCGCATCCCGCGTCGTTCCGGCCACATTAGATACAATTACCCGGTTTTCTCCTAAAATTGCATTTACTAACGAGGATTTTCCAACATTTGGACGACCAATAAAACTAAAGTGAATACTTTCATCCTTATCATTTGCGGCATTGTCTGGGAACTGTTTAACAACTGCATCTAAAAGATCACCCATTCCAATACCGTGAACACTTGAAACAGCATATGGCTCACCTAGACCAAGTGAATAGTAATCATAAATATCACTACGCCGTTCAGGATTATCAACTTTGTTAACAGCAAGGACAACCGGCTTATCAGATCGATATAGAATCCGCGCTACCTGTTCATCGGCATCAGTTACCCCGTTTTCTACGTCAACAACAAAAATAATAACATCAGCTTCATCAATAGCGATTTCAGCTTGTTGACGAATTTGTGTTAATAATGGTTGATCTGAAATTTCAATTCCACCAGTATCAATCATACTGAAGTATTTACCTAACCACTCGGCATGAGCATAAATACGGTCACGCGTAACACCTGGAGTATCCTCTACAATTGAAATTCGTTCTCCTGCAATACGATTAAACAGCGTTGATTTACCAACGTTCGGACGACCAACAACTGCTACGATTGGATTAGCCAATCATTCCACCTTCTTTCTTTATTTTTTAAATGATTAAAGAGGAAGTAACAATACTGTCACTTCCCCCTTAAAAGATAATTAATTTAAGAAACTAGTTCCGTAGGTCCTTAAGCTTGTCACCAATTAAGTCACCCATTGAGAAGCCACTTTCTTCTTCTGGAGCATTGTTCATAAAGCTCCGGTTGTTATTGTTACGACGTGAACGACGACGACCACGGTAGTTTTCACCGTTGTTATTGTTGTTTTCGTCTTCCTTTGGACGTTCTTCAAGAGCCTTCATTGATAAACCAAGACGTTGGTGTTCAGGATCAACATTGATTACCTTAACTTGAACTTCTTGACCTGGCTTAAGAACATCAGCAGGTGTAGCAATGTGCTTGTGTGAGATTTGTGAAATGTGAACTAAACCTTCAACACCAGGGAATACTTCAACAAAAGCACCAAAACTAGTCAAGCGCTTAACAGTACCAGTTAATACACTATCAACTGGAGCCTTTTCTTCAATATCATCCCATGGTCCAGGTAAGGTCTGCTTAATAGATAATGAAATCCGTTCACGTTCAGGATCAACGCTCAATACCTTAACCTTAACATCTTGACCAGCAGTCAAAACATCAGAAGGCTTGTCAACGTGATCATATGAAATTTCAGAAACGTGAACTAATCCATCAACACCACCAAGGTCAATGAAAGCACCAAAGTTAGTCATACGAGCAACTTTACCTTCAACAACATCACCTGGTTGTAATTCAGAAAATACTTTTTCTGCTGCCTTTTCGTGTTGAGCTTGAATAATTTCCTTGTGGGAAAGAATCAAACGGTTTTCACTTGGTTCAATCTCTACAATCTTAAATTCAAGTTCTTGGCCCTTAAATTGGTTAAGGTCTTCAACATAGTGATCCGTAATCATTGAAGCAGGGACGAAGCCACGAACTCCAGCATCAACGACTAATCCACCCTTAACAGCTTGAGTGACTTTTGCGGTGATGTGTTCACCTTCATCAAACTTCTTTTGAATGTCATCCCATACCTTACGGGCTTCAAGACGACGGTGAGAAAGAAGGTAGCTACCATTTTCCTTGTCGTTACCGATCTTGGAAATGACAACTAAGTCTAATTCGTCACCTACTTTTACAGCATCATTGATGTCTTCAACTGGCTTGGTTGATAATTCCTTAGCAGGGACGACACCTTCAACCCCTGCATCTTTAATTCCAACGATAGCTTGACGATCATCATCGATTGCCAAAACTTCACCCTTGACAACATCGCCCACCTTTACTTGTTCAATGCTATCAAGCGCTTCTAACATATCGTTTTTGTTTTCGTTGTTTTCAGCCATTAAAAAAAATCCTCCTTGCAACAATCAACTCTAAATGATATTTTACTAAAATTTGTTTCACATTTCCAGTATTTAGGCTAATTCATCTTGTGTTTTTTTGATTATTTGACTAATTTTATCTACAACCTCGTCAATTGTTAAATTTGTTGTATCTAACCTCACCGCATCTGCTGCCTGAGTTAGTGGTGACAGCTTTCTTGTGGAATCTTTTTTATCCCTTAATTCAATTGCTTTTTGTAACTCTTCTAAGGAAGTAGTATCAATCCCTTTTGCCTTATTTTCAACATAACGACGCCGTGCACGTTCATAAGCACTAGCTACCATAAAAATCTTTACTGGTGCATTAGGTAAAACAGTTGTTCCAATATCGCGTCCGTCCATTACAATACCGCCTTTTTCAGCAATTTGGCGCTGTTGCCTTGTCATTTCCGCACGAACTTCAGGAACAGCTGCAATAGCTGACACATTTTCAGCAACTTTCGGCAACCGAATAGCATGGGTTACTTCTTCACCATTTAAAAATACTCGCTGTTCTGACTCTCCCGGCTCAAAATCAATTTTTACTTGGCGTGCGATTTCAGCGATAGCTTTTTCATCATTGGGGTCAATTCCCTGATTTAATACTTCCAGCGTAACTGCTCGGTACATTGCCCCCGTATCACAATAAACATAATTAAATTTTTTTGCTACTAATTTTGCGACTGTACTTTTTCCTGCCGAGGCCGGACCATCAATAGCGACTTGTAACCCTTTGTTCATTCTTTGTTATTCACTCCTCTAATTTTAACCTAATACTAACTAGGATTGTTTAAGATTATCGATAATTATAGTGATTTGTATTTCCTGAATTATTATTATACCGATTATATGTCTCACCGTTATTATACCGTCGAGGTGTTTGCTGATAGTTGCTATAACGATTCTGAGTATTGCGATTTTGATAATAGCCATTATTATAACGGCTACTGCTACTATAGCGATAATAATTGCTACTGCTTTGTGGAGCACTGCTATAACTCTGGCTGGGCTGAGTTGAACTTGATTCAGTACTTGACGAAGAAGCTGAACTTTCATCGCTCACATTACTGCTCTTTTGGGATTTTTTACTAGAGGTACTTGAACTGTGAGATACTTTTTTTTTACTATTTTCAGAGCTGGTAGCTACTTGTTCAGTTCTTACAGGATGATTGAATGATTGCTTATTATTGATCCAGTAAATAAGCGGAGTAGCAGCAAGAACAATAATTAATACAATTAAAATCGTCGTGATCATCGAATTATGCGATCGCTGTTTTCGATGCTCTGTCCGTGACAAGTGGCCATCACGATCGAGGTCTTCATTGTCAGCAAACTTTTTATCCCATAACTCATCATTTGCTCGCCGGCTCTCTTTTCGTTCCTCACTCAAAGTAATCATGCCTCCTTTTTGAGAATTAACATTCTGATTGTATCGCAATCATTTAATACTTGTCTAGCAACTACACCAAACTTTAATTTTCAGTAATATTTAATAATTGTTTTAACCGTTCATGCCAGTCAAGCGTTTTGGTTATAGTTTTCCCTCCACGAGCTGGTAAAAGGAGCTTATCTTCCCACTCTGCCATCTCATTATCGCAACAAATACTTTCCTGTTTTTTTTCTGCTTCACCAAAATAGTTTAGAAGATATTTGCGCCTACAGCTGTCTGCTTTAATATATCCAAGCATTTTCTGCAGTTCTTCTTCTGTTTGATTTTTCCGGTGATTAAACATTGTAATTATTTGTTCAGGGGTCGATTGATGATTTAAATAAAATTTAAACAACGCTCCCTGGTCACCAAGAATCGTTGATGAAATTTTATCATCTTTTATTTGTTGTAAAAGACTAGCTGGCGGAACGTCAATACTCGTTAATTGTCGCTGAATCATTTCATCCCCATTAGCATATAGGAGGACGGCAAGGCTTTGTTTCCCATCTCGGCCAGCACGTCCTATTTCTTGTAAATAATTTTCTAGATTACTAGGCAAATGATAATGAATTACATAACGCACATCATTTTTATCAATCCCCATCCCAAATGCACTCGTTGCACATATAACCTGCAACTCATTATTCATAAACTGGTTTTGGATCCGAAACCGTTCAATCGTTGCAACTCCTGCATGATATGCCGCAACATTTAAATCAGTCTGTGAGCTGAGCCATTCCGCCATCTGTGAAGCTAATTTTCGACTAGCAAAATATATTATGCCTGGGCCGTTAAACTTCCGGACTAGTTGCAATAGTTCTTCATCTTTTTCTTTCTGCGTTGCCTTCTGCTGTACTGCTAAAAATATATTCGGGCGGTCAACAGATTTTATTATTTGCTGCGCGGTTTTTATTCCCAGCTTCGACAAAATATCCTGACGAATGTGAAGAGTAGCAGTTGCCGTTAACATTAAAGTAGTTGGTTTCCCTAGTTGTTGCCGAATGTTTTTTAAAAGTAAATATTCGGGACGAAAATCAGGGCCCCATTGTGAGATACAGTGAGCTTCATCAATTACTAACAAATCAACATTAATATTTTTGAGCGTTTCCAAAACATTTTGGTTGTCAAGCATTTCTGGAGAGGCAAACACGAATTTAAATGATTTTAAATTATGCAATATATTAGCCCGCTCGCGGCCGATGATTTGTCCGCTCAGCATTATCACTCTTTTTTCACCCTGCCGATGTAACCTATCAACTTGATCTTGCATCAATGAAAGCAGCGGCGAAACGATAACAACCGTTCCAGAAAGCAAATACGCCGGAAGCTGATATAAGAGAGATTTTCCGGCTCCTGTTGGTAAGACTGTTAAGGTATCTTTTCCGGACAATAACGTATCTATTGTTTCTTTCTGACCTGGGCGAAAATCATCAAAGCCAAAACGCTTCTTTAATATTTGTAATATTTTTTCATTATTTTCCATCAGTTATTCCTTGATATATCTGATATAAACGATATTCATAAAAAGTAGTTTTATCCTCGTTAAACTCCCAGCTCGTAGGATCCCCTTGATACAATTTACCAAGTGTTACTCTTTTAGCTACAGGCAGTAAAGTATCCCAATTTAACTTATTCGGAGTTAGAACAGCTGCCTCCAATAAATGCTCTTTAATCGTATTCTGCTTTAGTCGGCGTTGTTGTGCAATTTGCTCAATCGATAGTCCCTTAACGTATAAATCAAACGTTATCTGTGCACTACGATTTAATGGGCTTTCATTAAATAATGGCAAAAATAATTGCTGTAATAGTCCTGGAAAGTTACGGGCATATGCACTAACAGCCAACATCTCATCATGCCGTAAAAATTGAACATCATCAAGTCCTATATTTAACTCAGCACTTGTCTGATTAACTGTCCAGCCAGAATAATTGTGACCAATCATTACGTTAAAGAGGTCAGTTGCCAACCGTGGATCTTCATTTTCTAAAGCACTTCCTAATCGGTGTAAATCGGAATAAAGTTCATTAACAATGTTCTGACGAAAGTTTTGGCGAAACCACTGCTTTACAGCCAGCATCTCACCATAAGATATTGCTAATGGAACATACTTTCTTTGTCCATATGAATATTCAGATACAACTTGAATAGCTAAAAGTAGCCGCTGCATTATCCGCTGTGTATTTGCCAGCCAGTACCAATCATAGAAAGATGGAATATATAAGCTGCTCTCTTTCTTTTTTAATTGACTGGCCCCTTTTTCCGTTAATTTTGCCTGTAATTGATCGTCAATCACTAATAATCCATCATTTACAAGGCTATTGATCGCTTGGTCATAATCCTGTCTTGTCAAAGAACGATATGCTCCAAGCCATTCTAAGATTCCATATTGACGTGCCCAAAATAAAGTTGCAACGGTCCGCCGACTTTTTAAAGTATTTTCTATTACGCGAATTCTTCGTGGCTGATGATAACTAAAAAAACGCAATAATTTGGTCACCATTTTCACCTCCTATTATTTATATACGTAATTTATTTAAAAATACTAGTATTAAATTCAATAAATTACCAATTTATTATAAATAACTCCCCTGATTGATATAAAAGTAAACAGTGCAGTACATAAATGGCATCTAAAGCCCGGTAAAACTGAACTCTAGATGCCCTCTTTAATCTTCATATTAAATTGTCCGATGCTGATCTAGACATGCGCCTAATCGTCCCGCAATAATTACATATACAATTGTTACAACTAGGCCCTTGATAATATTAAATGGCAATACCCCAATGGCCACCAACTGTGCTACTGGTAAAGTTGACTTCCAATTCCAAACAGCCATATAAAGCGGCGTAAGCACCCACAGGTTTAATAGGGACATTAGAACAGTCAAAATCACTGTACTTAAAACAATTCCCACAAACGCTTGTCTCTTCTTAGTCCAATTACGATGACGCCATACCCACGAAAATGGGAGAAGAAGCGCTAATGAAGAAACAAAATCACTCGTAACCCCAATTAATTCCGCTGGTGAAAAGCCATGAACCATTCCGTGAATCAAACATTTTATTGCAGCGATTGCAATACCGCCTACCGGACCATATATATATCCCCCTATTAAAACCGGAACATCGGAAAAATCTAATTTTAGATAGGGTGCCATGGGTAACACAGGAAATTCAAAAAACATTAAAATAAATGCTAGAGCACTTAAACATGCTATTCCCACTAACCGTTGAATACGTTGATGCGTCATTGTCATTATTAACAACCTCCATTTGAGATTGCCTCCATTTGGCATCCTGCATTAAAAAAGCGTTACTGACTTAAAAAGTTTGTCAGCAACGCAAATAAATCATTTAAAGATTATTTAATACAGAAATCTTCTTTATACCAGACTATACTGTCGGTTCTGGAATTACACCAGCTCAACCACTACACTATGCAGCGGGTTGCGGACTATTACCGCCGGTCGGGAATTACACCACGCCTTGAAGACAAACGTTTATAATATTTACACTTACTATTTTAATGTGCTTTTCTAATTATGTCAACGCTCATGGCTTTTTCTTATCATTTATTCCATAAAACTTAGCCTATTGCTAATCAATTAAATTCTTATTTTTTCAACGCTTGAATTTCTTCAGGTTTTAGCGTCCGAAATTCACCCGGTTGTAAGCCATATAAATTAAGCGGACCATAAGTTTCTCGATGCAGCTTAATAACCGGATGACCAACTACTTTAAACATGTTCTTTACTTGATGGTTTCTGCCCTCATGAATTGTTAGTTGAACAAGACTGGTCTTTTTTGCCCGATCAACATTAATCAGTTTGGACTTTGCTGGTTTAGTTTTTCGACCATCAACAATAACACCCAACCGCAACTGCTTTAATTCATCGTTTTTGATAATACCCTCAACTTTTGCAATATATGTTTTTTCAACCTCATATTTCGGATGCATTAACTTATTGGCTAATGCCCCATCATTAGTTAATAGTAAAATTCCTGTCGTATCGTAGTCCAAGCGGCCAACCGGATAAATTCGCTCATCAATATCCTCATCATGGATAATATCAACTACCGTTCGTCGTCCTTTGTCATCATGGGCACTAGAGATTACTCCCCGTGGTTTATTTAACAAATAATAAACATGCTGTTCACGCTGGATAGGTACACCATTTACAACTATTTCATCATGCGTGCCTACTTTAGTCCCCAGCTCTTTTACTATCGTACCGTTAACAGCAACTTTTCCTTGAAGAATTAGTTTTTCTGAAGCGCGTCGTGACGCTACTCCTGCCTCAGCCATTGCTTTTTGTAATCTTTCCATTTAATTATCTTCCTTTCCTTTTTCGCGGGTTTGTAATGCCTCAAGGAAAATATCACCATTTATATCACTAACATCTAACTCATCTTGATCTGGAAGTGGTGGTAATTCATCTAAATTACTTAAGCCAAAATAGTTCAAGAATGCTGGAGTTGTTGAATATAAGAACGGTCGACCAGGCGCGTCTAACCGTCCATGAGTATCAATTAGTCCTCGTACCATTAATTTTTGCAGGGACCCGGAGCTTTTAACCCCTCGAATATCATCAATTTCTAATCGTGTAATTGGCTGACGATAAGCAACAATTGCTAACACCTCTAATAATGCCTTAGTAAGCGGAACAGTCAGCGGCACTTCAAAATAATGCTTGATTACATCAGCTAATTGCGGCTTAGTTGCTAAACGATACGTTTGGTTGCTTTCCAATAAAACAAAAGCAGATGTCCGATCATTTTCGTATTTCATTTTTAGTTCTTGAAGGATTGCTAAAATTGCCGGCTTCATAAAACCAGATATTTTTGCTAAATCACTAAGAGTAATTCCTTCATCCCCACTGATAAATAATAATCCTTCAATCTGCGCTTGATTGGTTAGTTTCATATTCGCCACTCTTAGGTCCCTCCACTAAAATTATCGGTTCAAATAACCCTGTCTGATTGATTACAATTGCTTGGTGTTTTGCTAATTCAAGGATTGCTAAAAAAGTAGTTACTAGTCCATCACGAGTATACATATCACTAAAAAGATCATCAAATCGCGCCGGGCCTTCTTGAATAAAGGCAAAAACTTGTTTCATTCGCTGGCCTACACTTATCTTTTCTGCGGCCACTGTTTCAACTAGAGGGGTTGCTAATTGCTGCCGCCGTAAAACATTGGTAAAAGCCTGCTGTAAATCTTCCAAGTTTATTCCTGGTTCAACATGTGCTTTTATCATATCGGCTGGTACTTGCATTGCTGGCCGAGTATATTCCTGTTGTCGTAAACTCTCTTTATCTTTGAGATGATCAGCCGCCTTTTTATACCGCTGATATTCAAGCAATTGGTCAACTAATTCCTGACGCGGATCAATTTCTTCTACTTCTGGCTCCATATCGATTGGCGGTGGTGAGGGCAAAAGCATCTGGCTTTTAATATCCATCAAGGTTGCGGCCATTACAAAATATTCCCCCGCAACTTCTAACTGATGATTTTGCATCTGATGCAGATATTCGAGGTATTGACTTGTAATTTGTGAAATTTGAATATCATAAATATCCATTTCAGATTGTTTTATCAAGTGTAATAACAAATCTAGCGGCCCCTCAAAATCATGAACCTTAATCACTGGTTGAAATGGTTTTTGTGGTTGCACTTGCTCACTCATTATTTCTCTCCCACATACTAATTATTGGTTGGGTTGCCAAAGTCCCTAAAAGACGCTTATCAGGATATTGGTCGTGAACGCCGTCTAACAGTGAAAATATATTATGACCAGACCGTTCGCTAGGTGTAAAGGATAGCCGGCGAACCAATACGTAATAGTCGCCGATTTCTAAAATAACAATCCCGATAAAATGACTATCATCCATGTCTCTCCATAAGAAAATTGGCCAATCATTGGCAATTGCCCAGTCCATTTCTTCCATGAATCGATTATCTTTTCGTAGGTCTGTCACTAGAGATAGTAACCCAAGAGCTATTTTTTGGTAATCTTTTCGGTAACGAACTAACATTGTATATTCCTTTCTATGCTCGTGGATGATATTTCATGTAGTTAGCAGATAGTTGTTGCGGTGATACCTTCAAATACGGCTGAATAGCTTTCATCGCATTATAACCTAAAATTTCCTGAATTAATTGGATATCAGCTCCATTTTCAATTAGGTGAACAGCAAATGAATAACGCATTGTTTGCGGAGTAACTTCTTTTTTTATCTTTGCTTCTGTAACCCATTCCTTCATTTTTTTCCAAATTCCCTGACGAGTTAATGGACATCCATGAGCATTTACAAAAACAGTCGTCTCTTGTTTATTCTTTATTAATTGCGGACGGCTATTTTTTAAATATGTTTCTATCCACTCTACTGCTGGCTGACTCAGAGGAATTATTCGCTCTTGATTATTTTTACCTGTAATCTGTAATAATTTAACATCAAGGTGGAGATCCGCAATATCTAATGCAATAATTTCGCTAACCCGCATCCCCGTCGCGTCCATCACTTCTAGGAGAGCACGATCTCGAATACCTAAAGGAGTGGATACATCTGGCACTTGAAGCAATTGCTCAATCTCTTTTTCAGTTAAAATTACCGGTGTTGCAGGCTGATTGAAAGTATACTGATGATCAATCATTTCCATCGGATTAACCGTTAAATAATGATGCCGAATCATATACTTATAAAATTGTCGTAAACTCGAAATTATACGATTGATTGTTGAATTGGCTTTATTTTGTTGGCGAAACTCATTTAAAACTTCAATCAGCATATATTGATCAACCTGCTGCCATTGTGAAATTCCGTGATCCTGAAGGTAGTCCATCGTCTGCCATAAATCACGCTGATAGCTCATAATGGTGTTATTGCTTAAGTGGCGGTCTTCTTTTAAAAAGGCTAAAAATTCAGCTACATTATCATCCATTAATCTTGATTCTCTTTTATTAGAATTAATTGGCCATCACGTTGTTCGACAATTTTTTTCTTAAGCAAATGACCTATTGCTCGCTTAAACTGCCCTTTGCTAATACCAAATACACTTCGAATAATTGATGGATCTGTCTTGTCCGTATACGGTAACCGGTGATTGATGTCGTGTTCTAACATCGTTAAAATCATCTGTGCGTCTTCGCCAATTGCTTCATATGCCCGTGGTTTTAGTGATAAGTTAAGACTGCCATGAGATGAAAGACCAATAACCCGGGCCTTTACTCGCTGTCCTAGACGTGGTTCTTGATCTCGTTCACTTGGATGAATAAATCCCAAATGATAATCATCAGTAATTGCAAAAGTCCCGCTCATTTTTAATCGATACACGGTTGCATACGTATCATGATTAAGTAAGCGCTTGTCAGGAGCAGCCGATATTGTCTGATAAATTTGATCATCCGCTAGTTTCCCCCAAAGGCGATCCTTATCATCAACTTGCAATGACATTAGCAAACGATCACCTGGCTGTGGCCATAGATGTTTTAAACTAGGTAAATCATCTAAAGAAACAACGATATCCTTATTAGGCAATCCAATATCAACAAAAACCCCTAAATCACGTCGCACATTGACGACAGTCCCGTAGTCATAGTGGTCTACTTGAATTGTTGGAATATGCTCACAAGTCATTTGCAATTGATGATTTTCATTTTCATAGACAAAGCCACGAACTTGTCCACCAATATGCAATGTTTGCGGACTTTCTTTTTTAGGCAATCGGTATGTTTGTCCGTTACGATCGGGTTGAACAAAATAATCCGTATCGTTCTCATCAATCATTACCGCGGTAACAACTTTTCCTAATGCTGAATTCATTTTACATCACTTATCCTTTTTTATTCTATATCGATTTTACACGGTGGGAGATTATTTTGCTAGTAGGATCAATTGATTTAACCTTTATACAGACTAAGTAAAAGACAATTTTTTCAACAAAAAAACTTGGAAGAATAATTCTCCCAAGTCTTTAAAATTGTCTTACTAATTTATTAAATATTAGTCGATAGTCTTAACACGCATCATGTTGGTTGCACCTGGAACACCCAAAGGAACACCAGCAACAATAATGATCTTGTCGCCCTTCTTAGCAAAGCCAAGTTCTACTGCTTTCTTAGCAGCTAAGTCGAACATCTTATCAGTGTTCTTCATTTCATCAACAACGTATGGTTGAACACCCCAGTTAATCATAAGACCGCGTTCTACACGTTCATTTGGAGTTAAGGCAACGATATCAGCGTTTGGACGGTACTTAGAAATCATCTTAGCTGTGTAACCAGAAGCAGTGTAAGCAACAATAGTATGAATATCTAAGTCCTTAGCAGCATTAGCAACAGCTGAACCAATAGTTTCGGTTACATCTGACTTGTCCCAATCAAACTTTTCAGTTCCGAATTCCCAAAGGTGGTTTTCGGCTTTGATGTCAATATTGTTCATCATTGCAACAGATTCTACTGGGTAGTCACCGTTAGCACTTTCACCAGAAAGCATAGTAGCGTCAGTACCATCAAATACAGCGTTGGCAACATCTGATACTTCGGCACGAGTTGGACGAGGGTTTTCTTGCATTGAGTCAAGCATTTGAGTAGCAGTAATAACTGGCTTACCTAATTCATTACAACGCTTGATCATGTGCTTTTGAACGATCGGCACATTTTGAGCAGGAATTTCAACACCCATGTCACCACGAGGAACCATTAAACCATCAGATACTTCAATAATTTCTTCAAAGTTGTCGATACCTTCTTGAGATTCAATCTTAGGGAAGATTTGAACATCTTCCATGTTCTTTTCTTTAAGAAGTTCACGAATGTCAAGAACATCTTGGGCCTTACGAACGAAGGAAGCTGAAATGTAGTTGATCTTGTTTTCCAAACCGAAACGAATATCACTACTATCCTTTTCAGTAATACCTGGTAAGTTGATTGATACACCAGGAGCATTAACACCCTTACGAGAACCAAGAACACCATGGTTTAATACGTGGCAGACAAGTTCCTTGTTTGCATCGTCTTTTTCATCAATGACCATGTCAATTAAGCCATCATCAAAAAGAACATGACCGCCAACATGAGTGTCATCGTATAAGCCTGGGTAGGTAACAGCAATCTTATCATGGGTACCTTCAATTGAAGGATCCATTGAAATACGAACCTTGTCACCAATTTCGAAGTTAATCTTACCTTCTTTTTGAACAGTAGTCCGAATTTCAGCACCCTTAGTATCAAGCATGATACCAACATACTTACCAGTAATTTCTTCGGCCTTGTGTACATTTTCCATTCGGCCCAAGTGTTCTGGGTGGTCACCGTGTGAGAAGTTGAAACGGAAAATATTAGCTCCCGCGTTGATCAACTTAACAATCGTATCAACATCAGTACTTGCAGGACCAAGTGTACTTACAATCTTGGTTTTCTTCATAAATGAATCTCTCCTTTTGCATCTATAGCATCAATTATCATCTGTAATTGTATGCCTCATTTGCACACTGTTATGATAGCACTTTTCAAATAATGTGTCTTTATTTTTTGTGCAAAAGGTATCAAAAAAGCGCTATCATTTTAAAATTAGCTATTTTTTCTAATTATTATCTAATTTTTAGATTATTATTACTTGCTTTTCAACTGTTGCAAGACAACGTTTTCTTGCCCCAGCACCGTAATAAGAACATCTTTCACTTTCTGAGAATCTTTTAACCATTGCTGCCGCGCAATAATTCTTTTCCTATCAGTTGCCGGATAAAACAAAATAACTGGAATATTCCCCCTATATTGATTAAAAATTTGATTTAATTTCTGGTGAATCAAATTCGTATCTAAAGGCTCAGGAATTCTTAGGACCCATCGTTTATTCGGTTGGCGGCGCTGAACATCTTTTATATCTAAAATTTGATTAGCAATTATTTGTAGTCCGCGTCCCTCGCGTTGTTCTGTTTTTCCGTGAATAACTAATATTTTATTTTGTGATAATTGGTCCTTGAATTGCTGATACTGTTTGGGAAAGACAGTAATATCAATTGAGCCGGTTTCATCAGTGGCGTTAACAAAAGCCATTTCACGGTGTTCGCGTTTCGTATATATAGTTTTAATATTATTTGTCAACACTATAAGAGTTACTTCAGTATTCGGGGACAAATTGCTAATTTTAGCAGCTCCCAATTGTTGACCCAGTTGATAATATTGGGTAACGGGATGACCAGATAGGTAAACGCCCAAGTATTCATTCTCTTTAGTCAAGCGTGTCAACAGTGAAAATTCATTACGTCGCGTAATCGCTGTTTGTAACGCAGGATCATCACTAAAGTCAGCAAAACCAGCAAACAATTCAATCCCCGAGATTAATTTAGGAAGCGCATCAATCATTTCAGCGCGATTATAGCCAAGATTATCAAAGGCCCCGCTATAAATTAACGGTTCAATCAATTCTTGCTTTCGCCATTGTTTAGGTAAGCGGACAATAAAATTGTGCAAATCAGTGAAATCACCATTTTCTTGTCGTTCTCTTATAATTGAAGCAATGAAGTCGCGCCTTACCCCCTTAATTGATGCAAGGCCAAAATAAACCACGTCATCATAAAGTAAAAAGCCGCTCCGACTTATATTAATCCGTGGACTGCTGATTTGAACGCCAAATTTCTTTGCATCGCTTACATGACGCTTTAATTTTTCAATATTAGTTTCAGCATTCATTAAAGCCGTAAAGAAAGCAGCAGGGTAATGAACCTTTAAATAAGCCATCTCAAAGGCCATCATTGAGTAGGCAACCGCATGGGAACGGTTGAACCCATAATTAGCAAAACGATCAATATATTCGAAAACCTGCTGAGCCACCCGTGATGGATAGCCTCTTTCTTCTGCACCAGCAATGAACTTAGTCTGCATCTCATCCATCGTTGCTTTTTTCTTTTTACTCATCGCTCTTCTTAGTAAATCGGCTTCCCCTAATGAAAAACCTGCCATTGCAGAAGCTAGCTGCATTACCTGTTCTTGGTAGACTAAGATTCCATATGTCGGACCTAATATTTTTTCAAGTGACGAAGCCGGAAAACTAATCTTCTCTCTCCCCATTTTTCGAGCAGTAAAGTGGGAAATATTCTCCATTGGGCCAGGACGATAAAGAGCATTCACCGCTACAATGTCCTCAAAATTTGTTGGGTGTAAACTAACTAATACGTTTCTAATCCCATTAGATTCAAATTGGAAAATGCCTCCTGTATCACCACGTTGGAACAATTTAAGGGTTAATGAATCATTAAAGTTAATTTGTTGAAGACTAAATGATGGGTCCTTTTTCCTGATCATTTGCATAGTATTGTCCATAATTGATAGGTTCTTTAATCCTAAAAAGTCCATTTTTAGTAGCCCGAGAGCTTCCACAGTATCTTTAGGAAACTGGGTCATTAATAAGCCGTCGCTACCTTCTTGAAGCGGTACTATCTCATGCAACGGCTGTTCTGAAAGTACAATTCCCGCTGCGTGAATCGAGTAATGGCGCGGTAATCCTTCTAGCTGTTGTGCAACTTTAACTAACAAGCGCATCTTAGGACTGTCATCTAATAAGTTTTTTAAACGTTGGGATTCTTTTATAGCTGTCGCCAATGTCATATGAGTACCATGTGGTAAGGCATCAATCAATCTTTGCATATCATAACGAGGAAGTCCAAACACACGGCTTACGTCACGTACAACCTGCTTTGCCGCAAGCGTTCCAAAGGTAATAATCTGTGCTACTCGTCCATGTCCGTATTTTTGGTGAACATATTTTAATACTTCATCACGCCGATTATCTGGAAGATCCAAATCAATATCTGGCATCTGTGCTCGTTCCGGATTAAGGAAACGTTCAAATAATAAATCATACTGCAAAGGATCAACTTCAGTAATCGCAAGAGCGTAAGCCACCAAAGAACCAGCTGCAGAACCCCTCCCAGGGTCAGTAGTAATTTTATGTTCATGGGCAAAATTCATTACATCCCACACAATTAAAAAGTAATCATCAAACCCCATCTCATGAATTACTCTCAATTCCATCGCTAATCGTTCTTGATATTGACGAATTGTTTTTCCTTGCGCTACTCGTCGTCGCCTTAGCCCCGCAATACATAAAGAACGTAAATATTGCTGGGAGGATATGCCGTCAGGAGTTTTAAAATGTGGTAAAACTGGGGATTTAAATTGCAATTCAACATTACACTGATCAGCAACTTCGCCCGTTTTTTGCGCCGCATTAACAATATCTTTCTCCTGGTATGCTTGAATTATTTTTTCCTGTGACTGTAGGTAATCTTCTCCTACCCTCTCAGCATCTATAGCCGGATCTTTGAGTTCTGCACCAGCACCGATTGCTTGCAAGACATGACTAGCAAAAAGGTCATTAGCATTTAAATATTCAACTGGCGAAGTCCCTACCAAGGGCAATGATAATTTCTTTGATAATTGTTGCAGTGTGGAAAGCTGAACATTATCCAGTTGTGGATTTATTCCCAGCAATAGACTATTTTCATCTGCTAGCTTAGATAATTCCGTCAAAATTGAGGTTGGCTGTGTAATAACACTAAAAACGGTACTTTGCACGGGAACAATAATAAATAAATCCCCTACCAATGGCTGAATTTGATTGATTGTTAAGACTGATTTTTTATTTTTTCTCGTTTGATAAAGCGTTGATAGGTCCATTAAATGCTGATATCCTTGTTGGTTTTTTGCTAAGAAGATTAGACTTAGCTTGGTCCCATCAATATCATTTAATGCGACAACCATCCGAAGACCAATAATTGGTTTTATACCAGCTTTTTTAGCTTCATTATAAAATTCTACCGCACCGTATAAGACGTTCTCATCTGTTAATGCTAATGCCTTATAGCCTCGCTCCTTGGCTGCCGCAACTAACTCTGTAATTCGTGTCGGACTTTTTAATAAACTATAACTACTCTTAACATCTAAGGGCGTAAAATCCACTTTGTTTCACCTCTCAATAAAATTATATCAAATCAGTTTATAAATAGAGAAATTAAGGTGGCCCTTTCAAAAACAATAATAAGTATGCTAGAATATGGTATGACTTCAAAGGGGATGACCAACATGAACTTTTTATCAAAGAATATTGTTGCCGGTATTTGGGCGCTTATTCTGGGAGAGGTTCTAGCTTACATCACAGGTCAACTAGAATCTATGACACCAAATTATACCCTTGTCGGCTGGTGTTCCGTAATCATGGGATTGATTGTTATTAATTGCGTTGATAAAATTACTGCCGATGCAAATCCCAGTGAAAAAAATAACTAAATAAAAAGGATTGAGTTTTTTATAGACTCGATCCTTTTTATTTATCTTTAAGCTATTAGTTTTCTTTAGCGGTCAGCCGGACAATCTCAAGAAGGGTATCTAACGCTTTTTCCATGGTCTGTAAGGAAACGTATTCATACCGCGAATGCATGTTTTCACCACCAGCAAAAAGGTTTGGTGTCGGTAATCCCTTATATGAAATCGTTGAACCGTCTGTTCCTCCACGAACTGGGTAAATATCAGGTTTAATGTCTAAGTTTTCCATCGCACGTTTTGCAATCTCAACAACTTCCATATGATCCTTTAGCGCATCTTTTAAATTATAGTACTGGTCATACAAGTTCATTGTTACGCGGTCAGCACCAAGTTCGTCATTCAGACCAGCGACAATCCGCTCTAATAGATGCTTTCGTTCAACAAAAGTCTCTTTATCATGATCACGAATCAAGTACGTCATAGATGCATGATCAACAGTCCCATTAAACTTGTATAGGTGATAGAACCCTTGTCGTCCATCAGTCCGTTCCGCCCGATCATGAGCCGGTAAACTATTCTGCAAATCAATGGCAACCTGGATAGCATTGATCATGGTACCCTTAGCAACCCCTGTATGAACATCTTTTCCTTGAATCTCTATTTCAGCTTGAGCGGCATTAAATGTTTCATATTCAAGTTCGCCAAGCGGTCCACCATCGACAGTATAAGCAAAATCGGCGCCAAAATCAGTAACGTCGAAATGATCAGCACCAGTACCAATTTCTTCATCAGGTCCTAAACCAATTTTTATCGTTCCATGTTTGATTTCAGGATGCGCCATTAAATAAGCAGCCATTGTAATTATTTCAGCAACTCCTGATTTATCATCTGCTCCAAGTAAGGTTGAGCCATCAGTAGTAATTAAGGTATTTCCTTGATACTTCTTTAATGACGGAAATTCAGCAGTTGTTAGGGTATACTGACCCTCTTCATCAAGTTTAATATCTGATACTCCATCATAATTCTCCACAATTTGCGGGTTAACATTATGAGCATTAAAATCAGCAGTATCCACGTGCGCAATAAAACCAACTGTTGGAACCTTCTTATCGATATTACTAGGAATGGTTGCTACCAAATATGAACTCTGTGGATTGATATGAACATCGCTTAACCCTAAAGCAACTAACTCATCCTTTAATTCGTTTAAGAATGCCGTCTCTTTGGGGTCAGAAGGAATCGTTTCTGAATCAGGGTTTGACCTGGTTTCAGTTTTAACATACTTTAAGAACCGAGGTAATAACCCTTCATATTTTTCCTCACTCATAACTAGCATCTCCTTATATTATTCATTTACAACAAATGTAAACGGTTCAGTATTAACTTTACTCTCTATTACGTCAAACTGCCAGTTATTTTGGTCACGCCATTGCGATATTAGGGCAGCTAGCTGATGGGCAGCAATTACTTCAATGTGATGTCCAGGATCAACTACCGTTAAATGGTTAGCAATCATATCATGGGCAAAATGATAACTAACGTCCCCTGTTACATAAGCATCAGCATTCATAGCAAGTGCTTGTTGATAGAAATCCTGCCCTGAGCCGCCAAGAATAGCCACTCGTTTAATTTGCTTATCCTGATCAAGCGGATTAGCTATTAATCGCAATCCCTTTACCTGAAACATGTCCATGCAGTACTGAGCAAATTCACGCGGCGTCATCCCCTTCGTTAATTCGCCAACACGCCCCATTCCAACTTCCTCACCACTAATAGGATCATTGCCAGCTGGCACTAACGGCGATAATTTTTCCAAATGCAGTTGAGCGGCTAACCAATCATTCATTCCGCCATTAGCAGTATCTAAGTTAGTATGAGCAGCATAGACGGTAATATTATTTGCTAGCAAGTTAGCATACATTTTATTTTGAGGATTACGTGTATCCAAATCTTTTGCTGGGTGAAACATAATTGGATGATGCGCAAAAATAAAATCAACTTTCCGGCTAATCGCTTCGTCAACTACTTCAGGCCGAACATCTAGTGTTGTCATCAAACGGGTAATGGGCAGGTCAGGATTACCTACCTGTAGTCCCACATGATCCCATTTTTCTGCTAGCTGTGGATTCGCATATTTTTCAAAACGCTCAATTAATTGATTACCGGTCGTCATCTGCAATCGCTTCCTTCACTTCTAATAAAACCTGGTTCAACTCATTAATTTTTTGAACTGGCGGTTGTTGTGCCTGTTGCATCTGTTTAATAACATGTGTTTCCCGCTGAATATATTCTTGCCATTTTTTCTTGAAAACCGGGCCCTTATTTTCTAAAAGGAATGGGCCAAAATCAAGTTCATACTGGCTATACCGAAATGGAACAATTGATGGTTCAGCAACAATTATTTCATAGATATGATTATCTTCTTCAATTATTCTTTCTGTCATTATTTGATAACGGTTATCCATTAACCATTTCCGTAATTGACTTTCTCCCACATTAGGCTGGAGAACTAGCCTTTTAATCCCTTTTAGCTTATCCTTACCTTTTTCTAAAATTGAAGCAATTAAACTCCCGCCCATTCCGGCGATTGTTATCGTATCAATATTATCAGCAGTTCTAATGGCTGCTAGGCCATCAGCTAAACGAGGGACAATTTTATTTTCAAGTTGGTGGGCCTTTATCTCATGAACAGCATTTTCATAAGGTCCCTTCACAACTTCACCAGCAATTGCAAAGTTAATTTTACCGTCTAATACCAATGCAGCTGGCAAGTATGCATGATCTGAACCAATATCAGCAACTCGTGCGCCCGCTGGTACAAGTGAAGCCACACAAGCTAGCCTTGCTGATAAGTGCTTTTCATCCACAAAAATCATTCCTTTATCTATTTAATATGTCAATTATAACAAAAATAGAAAGTGCGGTAGATATCGCTTTGGATTTCTATCGTCACTTTCTATTTTCTTAAGATAGGCTATTTAGGAATTCACCAATCCGTTTGATGGCTTCTTTTAGGTTTTCATCAGAGGAAGCATAGGAAAGACGAACATAGCCATCGCCACCCTTACCAAATGCGCTACCTGGAGTTACACCAACTTTTGCCTCTTTAGCAAGACGCTTTGCAAATGTAACATCATCTTTACCAAACTGAGCAGGAATTTTAGCAAAAAGATAGAATGCCCCTTCCGGCGTTAACATTTCAAAGCCAAGTTCTTTAAGACCCTTGACTAACAAATCACGCCGATGTTGATAAATCTTGCGAAATTCAACCGGATCATTTAGCCCATTTGTCAAAGCCTCAGCAGCAGCCACTTGAACATTGTTTGTTACCGTGGTGACTAAGAATGCATGCATCTTTGAGATATTAGCCATGATCTTAGCAGGTGCCGCAACATATCCCAACCGGTAGCCGGTCATTGCATGCGACTTTGATAATCCAGAGATAAAGATTGTCCGTTCTGGAATCAACGTTGCAATAGAGTAATGTTCTACCCCGTATACTAACTCACTGTAAATTTCATCAGCAATTGCATATAAGTGATGCTTTTTAATCACTTCTGCCAACCCTTCTAATACTTCCTTAGGATATTCACGTCCAGTCGGATTGCTTGGATAGTTAAGGATGACAGCTTTTACTCCCTTACCTTCTTCTTCGATAACTTTTTCAAGCCGTTCTGGAGTTAAAACAAAATTATCTGCTGAAGTATCAACCTGAACCACAGTTGCGCCGGTCATTGCGATCAACGGAAAATACAATGAAAAGACCGGCGTTGGAACGATAACTTTATCACCAGTATTAAGAAGTGAGAATAGGGCTGCATCTAAGGCTTCCGTCGCCCCGACAGTAGCAATGATCTCACTCTCCGGATCATAGTATACATCCCGAGTCTTTTGAATGTAGTTACTAATTGCTTCAAGTAATTCAGGTTTCCCCATTTGCGGAGCATAGTGCGAGTCGTCTTCTTCAATACTTTTAATAGCCGCTTGCTTAACATGTTCTGGAGTAGCCATATCAGGTTCTCCTAATGTTAATTTAATAATTCCTGGGATTTTCGATACTTCTTTATTGAATTCACGAATTCCCGATGGCTTTAACGCGTCTAATTTATGACTAACAGTTCCATATAAATCAGCAGATAATTCTGGCATTGTTCGATCTCTCCTCAATTTAATTTAATAAAATATTTCAAAAACGCTTTATAAAAATTTTACCCGAACAATGCTGCTATTTCAATAGAAAAATAAGTTTTTTCTCATTTACATTAAATAAAATTAAAAATCAGCTTAAGATAATTAAATAATTATATCTCAAACTGATTTTTAGTGTAATTTCGATTATTTTACGTATATATAATAATGAAGCACTTTATTCCAAGAAATCCTTCAATTGTTTTGAACGTGATGGGTGACGTAGTTTTCGTAATGCTTTTGCTTCAATTTGCCGAATTCGTTCACGGGTAACGCCAAATACTTTCCCCACTTCTTCAAGTGTCCGCGTCCGCCCATCATCTAAACCAAAACGAAGCCGCAAAACATTTTCTTCACGATCAGTTAATGTATCCAACACATTTTCAAGTTGCTTCTTCATCATTTCGTAAGCAGCATGATCTGCTGGACTAGTTGCATCTTGATCTTCAATAAAGTCTCCCAAGTGCGAATCATCTTCTTCACCAATCGGCGTTTCTAGTGAAACCGGTTCTTGGGCAATCTTAAGAATATTCCGTACCTTTTCAGTTGGCATATCCATTTCTGCACCAATTTCTTCTGGTAAAGGTTCACGACCAAGATCCTGTAGTAGCTGACGTTGGATTCGAATCAACTTATTAATCGTCTCAACCATATGAACCGGTATACGGATCGTCCGTGCTTGGTCAGCGATTGCTCGGGTAATTGCTTGACGAATCCACCAAGTAGCATAAGTAGAAAACTTAAATCCACGCCGATAATCAAACTTTTCAACGGCCTTCATTAGTCCCATATTACCTTCTTGAATCAAATCAAGGAATTGCATCCCCCGACCAACATAACGTTTAGCAATTGAAACAACAAGACGCAGGTTGGCTTCTGCTAGTTCCTGTTTGGCAACCTCATCACCCTTTTCAATCCGTAATGCAAGTTGGACTTCTTCATCAGCAGTTAGCAGATTTACACGACCAATTTCCTTTAAGTACATCCGAACAGGATCATTAATTTTAACACCAGTAGGAGCTGATGTATCCTTCATTGCTGATTGAGATAATTTTTCCGTTGCTTTCAATGCGCGCGGATCTGGATCACCATTTTCGTCAACAACACTGATTCCAGCATCTTCAATATTTTGAAGTAAGTTATCAATTCCCTCAGCATTCAATTCAAACGGCTTAGCAATCTTGGTTGTTAATTCATCATATTCAATTTCTTTTTGTTTCTTATAATTACGAATTAACTTACCAACTGCTGTGTCATATTCTTGTTGGTCGAAGTCGGCACTGTTAGAAATAACAACATCTTTTTTCTTACTCTTTGCCATATTAGTTAGTCTCCTCCGTTTTTAAGCGTTGTTGCTGCTTTAATAATTTTACCAGTTCAATCGTTAATTGCGTAGCTAATTCTGTATTATGCAAGGAATTAGCCTCTTTTAATTGAGCTTGCTTATCTGCAATTTGAGCAGCTAATGGCGTCTGTTCTGTAATTATATTAATACAATCATCTATTGCCCGCATGTCAACTTGTTGGTCTACATTTAAATGTTCGATCTGCCCAAGTGTTCCCTGTAAATCACTTTTATCTAAATAATCAAGGAAATCAGCAGTAGAATACGCTCCATTTTCAGAAAAATAGCTTGCGGCTAACAAATATAATGTCTGATACTTTTCATGGGCAAAATGAAAATCGTTATCCGCAGTAACATGCATCCAAACTTCACGGTCGTAAAGCATATATCTTAATAAAAGCTGCTCAGCTAGTTCAGTGCGACTTAACTTAAGCTCATCCCGTACAGGTTGTCGATATTCTTGCGACTGTGTCCGTATCTGTCGCGTGACCTGTTGACGATGATTAAAACCAAGCTCTTGTCGAAGCTGGTTAATCTGAGTTCGTAAAGTCTGCCGGTCTAAGTTGAACTCACTTGCTAACTGTTGCAGGTACATATCTTCTTCTAGGGGTGCATCAACTTTGGCAATTACTTTCAACGCCTGGTTTAAGTAACTCATCAATTCATTTTGATTATCTAGGTTTTTCCCGTTCTTCAAGAAACGCAAATAAAATTCTACTGTTGTTTCTTCTTTATTGGCGAGATACGCACTAAATTGTTTAGCACCATACTTTTGAACATATTCATCAGGATCAATCCCTGCTGGCAATTGCACAACTTTAACTTGTAATTGGTTAGACCGATGATCATCTACAAGACTGATAGCACGATCAATCGCATTTTGACCTGGCTCATCTCCGTCATAACAAATATCTAACTGAGAAGTCGCACGTCCAATAATGGCTACCTGTTCTTCAGTAAAGCTTGTCCCCATCGAAGCAATTCCATTTGTGATTCCAGCCCCAAAAGCAGAAATTACATCCATAAATCCTTCAAATAAATATAATTTTCCATCTTTTCGCGCACTTTTCCGTGCAATATCAAAATTAAATAACGTTCGGCGCTTATTAAAAATAGGCGTTTCCGGACTATTTAAATACTTGGGCAAATCCGTTTTTTCATTAGTTAACAATCGTCCCGAAAAAGCAATAACCTGCCCCTGACCATTTTTTATCGGATACATAACTCTTTCAACAAAACGATCACGTAATTTACCTTGTTGATCTTCACTAAAAAGACCGCTTTTTCTTAAAAGCTGATAATCAATCTTTTGCTGCTCAAAAAACGGCTTTAAGATTCGCTGATCAGGTGCATATCCTAACCCAAATTGATCAATGAGCTCGTCACTCATTCCTCGTTTTCTTAAATAATTAAGTGCTGATTGTCCAGCAGGAGTATTAATCAAAATATGATGATAAAGTTTGGCAGCCTTATCGTGGAGGTTAAGAAGCTGTTGCGTCTCATTATTTAATGGTTTTGGAGAAGCATTGACATATTGTTCAGGAATCTTGATGTTACTATCGTTTGCTATTTCTTTAACTGCATCAACAAAGTCAATATGTTTCAGTTCCATTAGAAATTGAAATACATTTCCGCTCCGATGACAACCAAAGCAATAGAAAAACTGCTTTTCTTCATTCACAGAAAAAGATGGTGTCTTTTCATCATGGAATGGACATAATCCAATCAAATTTTTCCCAGCTTGGTGTAATTGGACATAGCGACCAATTACGTCACCAATATCCACTGAATTCCGTACCTCATCAATTACATTACGCGGTATCTTTGCCATTGATTCACCCCACTTAGTAAGCGAACAGCAACGAAAGGTCGCAACCCAACGGAATGCGACCTCCAACTATATCCCTATTTCACTAGTATATATGATAACACAAGTTTTCGACAAAACAATCAAAACGACTTATTTCACAATTAAATTGTCTAAATTACCAATTAAAGCAGTTTGGTTAGCCAAAATGCTTAACTGTGCTAAACGGTTATTGCGAATGTCCTCGTTTTTATCCATAATCATATTTTCATCAAAGTATTCACTGATTACCGGCGCCAATGTCCGCAATGCGGTAAATGCTTCACTTACCGTCTGCTGTCCTTCTTCAAGTAATTCTGAAACAGCAGTGTACATCTTATTTTCAGATGGATTCTCAAATAAATCAGGGTTTACAGAAAGCTCACTAACTGGACGCTTATCTTTCTTAGCAATTCGCAATACACGAGTAAGTGCTTCAATATCTTCTTTAAAGCTTTCATCGTCTTTATGCTCATCAATAGTTTGCACTACATCAAGGATATTAGCAATATCATCCTGACGTGTATCAGTAGCAGCATCAATAACATCATGACGGATTTTTTGACCATGGAAAAGTTGTTTAATCCGATCTAAGAAGAAAGTACGAACCTCCGCACTATTTCTATTTAGATCAAAGTTGGTTTCAATGCTAGCAGCTTCAAAGGCTGGAATAATCTCTGATTGAATATTTAAGAGCGGAAGGTGCCAGCCACGGTCCGCAATAATCCGAACAATTCCAAAAGCTTGGCGCCGTAAAGCATATGGATCATTAGAACCGCTTGGAATCATATCAACAGCAAAGAAGCTCATAATACTATCAAGTTTATCAGCAATTGCTAAAATTGCCCCAATCTTAGTCTGTGGTAATTCGCCTTCAGCAGAAATTGGCATGTAGTGTTCCCGAATGGCAGTAGCAACATCATCTTTTTCGCCAAATAATTTTGCATAGATTTCACCCATGATTCCTTGTAATTCAGCGAATTCACCAACCATCTGCGTTGTAAGGTCAAACTTGTAAATATGAGCTGCTCGACTAAGGTCAGCTAATTCCGTATCTGTTAAGTTTAATTGCTTACCAAGAACATTAGCAATTACTGCTACTCGTTGCATCTTATCGTACATTGAACTGATTTTATCATGGAAACTTACTTTCTTTAGTCGTTCAACATACTCATCAATCGTTAACTTCTGATCCTCTTGATAGAAGAATTGCGCATCTTCCAATCGTGGAACAAGCACCCGTTCATTACCTTTGATAACATTATCAAGGTAATCGGTATTTCCATTTCGAACAGAGATAAAGTGTGACAATAATTTGCCATCGTGGTCACGAACACAGAAGAACCGTTGATTATCTTTCATTGAAGTAATCAAAACAGCATCAGGTAGCGCTAAGTACTTTTTATCAAATGATCCCGCAAAGGCAGTTGGCCATTCAACTAAGTTATTTACTTCTTCTAATAAGTCTTCATCCCAATCGACTTGCCAATTGTTTTCATTAACAATCTTTTCGATTTGGTTCTTAATTAGTTTCTTCCGCTTTGCCTGGTCTGCAATAACAAAATCATCATTTAGTAATTCTTCATAGTCATCTGCTTTTGCAATTTCTACCGGGTGGCCTAAGAAACGGTGACCCTGTGTTTCTCGACCAGCTTCAACATCAAGAATCTTAAATGGAACGACTTCTTGATTCAATAAGGATACCAGCCACCGAATTGGACGAATAAATTGTAAATTATTATAGCCCCATTTCATAAGTGTTGGGAAAGTCATTGAAGTAATTACTGTTGGCAACCCCTGGAGAACTTCAGCGACGTTTTTACCAGCAATATGCTTCTCTACAAAAACATATTCAACGCCTTTTACGTTTTTGAATTCAATATCTTCAACAGTAGCGCCTTGACCACGGGTAAAACCAATCGCAGCCTTTGTCCAATTACCATCTGCATCTTGAGCAATTTTTTTAGCAGGCCCCTTAACTGACTCATCAACATCTGGCTGCTTATCACTTAATCCATGAATCAACAATGCCATTCGCCGTGGCGTTGCAAACTCCTGAATATCATCAAAAGTAATTCGTTGTTCCTTAAGGTAATTTGCTACTCGTTGATGTAACTGCTTGATGCTAGGAGTTACAACATGGGCGGGCATTTCTTCAACACCGACTTCTAGTAAATATGTGTTTGCCATTCTACTTATCCTCCTTTTGAGCTTTCTTAGCGGCTTTCTTTGCTGCTCGTTCCTTTGCTTTTTCGGCTTTTTCCGTATATTCTTCAACTGTCTTTTGCCGAACAGCTTCGTCATGAATTAGTGGGAATCCACGCTTCCTTCGTTCTTCAACAAAGGCTTTGGCAATCGACTTTGCCATAATACGAATTCGGTGTAAATAACCTGCTCGTTCAGTAACAGAAACAGCGCCACGGGCATCTAACAGGTTAAATGTATGGCTGCACTTTAATACATAATCATATGCCGGGTGAACAAGGCCAAGCTTAATCAAGCGCTTTGCTTCCTTTTCATAATCATTAAAATCTTGAAGAAGCATATCTTGATTACTTTCTTCAAATGCATACTTAGAGTGTTCGTATTCAGGCTCTTGGAAGATATCACCATATAGAACACCATCGGCCCATTCCAAATCATAAACCGAATCAACATTTTGGATATACTCAGCCAAACGTTCAAGACCATAAGTAACTTCTGCTGCAACCGGACTCATTGGTAATTCACCAACAACTTGGAAGTAAGTAAATTGGGTAACTTCCATTCCATCAAGCCAAACTTCCCAACCAACACCAGCACATCCCATTGAAGGATTTTCCCAGTTATCTTCAACAAACCGGATATCATGTTCTAATGGGTCAATACCAAGTTTTTTTAAGCTGCCTAGGTATAGTTCTTGAATATTATCAGGAGAAGGCTTCATCAACACTTGAAACTGGTGATGCTGGTAAAGACGATTAGGATTTTCACCATAGCGTCCATCTGCCGGTCGACGTGATGGTTCAACATAGGCCACATTCCAAGGTTCAGGCCCAATAGCGCGAAGGAAAGTATAAGGACTCATTGTCCCAGCACCCTTTTCGTTATCATAAGCCTGCATTAACATACAGCCTTGATCAGCCCAATATTGTTCTAGTGTGAAGATTATGTCTTGCACAGTTAATTTATTTGTCATAGTCTTGACTTCCCCTTTCAATGAAAAAGTCCCTACAGTATCACAACGGATACTGTAGGGACGAAATTAATCGCGGTTCCACCCTACTTTTTTACATTTCTGTAAAACAGCTTAGTTTCTCAATAGCTGTTAGAGTGCCAAGGATAAATATCTACAAGGCTTTCACCGTCCCTTGATCGCTGGGTTATCTATCCGATAATCTCTGTCATTGCCGATATTCTATTAAATACGTTCTTATCATAGAAAAATATTTAGTAAATGTCAATCATTCATTGATAACTTTCCAATATTTTGTTCCCATTTATTCATTTGTTTAATAAACCGCTTTGATTTTAAATTTAATCCCACTTGATTATCGTACAGTGTATCTAACACTAACTGCAACCGTTGTTTAGTTGCCGAACTAATACGGATCGAGTTTAATTTTTGTAAATTTATTGTCGAAAATCGCTGTAAATAGTACACTGTCTTTCGATCTAAATGCATTCGATGATCATCAAGCGACCAATGATTTTGACATAGCATTCCACCATATTGTTCTGAGAAATCCAACCTGAGATCGTTACGACCGCATACAACGCAACGATCCCAAACAGGGGCAACACCAAACGCTACTAATAATTGAGTCTCAATTATATTTGTGATTACCTGCTCATCTAATCCTTTTTCAATTAGGTCTAGAGCCGCAGCAACTTGATTAAACCATGCCCCAATACTCCGGCCATCATTAAACGCACTATCGACTAATGCAAGAATATAGGTAACATACGCATTTTTATTAATGTCACTTGCAATGTTGCGGTATTGTGCTGTATCACTTGCCGTATTAATAAAGCTCAGCCCATTTTCATCAAGAGAACCGATATACGTTCCATGGGTAAACGGCAGAATATCAGCTGCCATTCGAAAGCCGCGTTTTTTGGCATTTTTCACAAAAAACATTGCTGGGCCAATTTTATCAGTAAGCATTTTTATTAATAAATCTCGTTCACGGTAATCCTGACGGTACATGATTATCCCTGTAAACTGCGTGATTACACGTGCCATGGAACTATCATCCCTTTAGTAATCTTTATTCCGATAACCGTAGTCTTTTAGCATAGCTGACTTATCCCGCCAATCTGGGACAACCTTTACCCACAATTGAAGGAAAACTTTATCCCCTAGCAGCCGTTCGATATCCTGACGGGCCATTGTGCCGATCTTCTTTAGCATTTTCCCGCCTTTACCAATAATAATACCCTTTTGACCAGGCCGTTCGACAATAATGTTAGCGGAAATATGAAGATGGTTTTCATCTTCACGTTTTACTGAAGTCACATCAACAGCCACTGAATGAGGAACTTCTTGACGAGTAAGCAAGAACACCTTTTCCCGAATCATTTCAGCGATAACAAATCGTTCGGGATGGTCGCTAACCTGATCAGCGGGATAATATTGCGGTCCATTTGGCAGGATTTCAATTAAATCATTAATTAGATTGTTGACATTATTTCCCTGAAGTGCAGAAATCGGAACAATATCCTTAAATGAAAGGGTATCTTTATACTGGTTAATTATTTCTGGGAGATCATTAGGATTAACTTGGTCAATTTTATTAACGACTAAAAAGATCGGTTGACTGACTTTCTTTAGTCGTTCAATAATAAAATCATCACCAGGGCCTCGCTTCTCAGTCGCGCTAACCACAAACAAAACAGCATCTACTTCATCCAATGCTGACATTGCTGATTTTTCCATAAAATCACCAAGTTTGGTTGACGGTTTATGTATTCCTGGAGTATCAATAAAAACAATTTGTGCTTCTGGACTAGTATAAATCCCCTGAATCTTGTTACGAGTTGTTTGCGCAACATTACTCATAATTGCGACTTTTTGACCCACAACGTAATTTAATAGCGTTGACTTACCAACGTTAGGACGACCAATTATGGCAACGAAACCTGACTTATAGTTTGGATTATCCATACTAAAAACTTCCTATCTAAAAATTATTAATAAACGAGGGATAAAAATAATTAATCCCACTAAAACAGAAAAGACTGCTGAGATAAGCACACCACCAGCAGCAACGTCTTTGGCTTTTTTTACATTCAATTCGTAATGATGATCAACAATCAAATCAGTAACTGCTTCTGTAACGGTATTAAGAAATTCAGCCGTAAAAACGACAAAAATTGCTAGTAAAATCCACAGCCACTCCATTGCTGATATTCGCAATAAAGCAGCAAGCAAAATAGCGCAACACGCTGCTAAAAGATGATAACGCATATTTCGTTCTTCACGAAGCACTTGTATAATTCCATCAATCGCATGGCGCATTGCCTGTATCAAATGATGATTTTTCTCAGTTTGATGTTTATCGCGTGAGGCCATAGTCATCTAATATCTCCCGTTGTAAATTAAACATTTTTTCCTCATCAGCAGGATCTTCATGATCATACCCATTTAAATGAAGAAAACCATGAACAGCTAAAAAGCCTAATTCACGATCAACAGAATGTCCTAAGAATTTTGCTTGTTCACCAACTTTATCAATTGAAATGAATAAGTCGCCTAAATTAGCAGGTATCTCCGCAGCCATTTCGGGATCCATAATAATTGGCGTTTCTTCCCCTGATTCTTCTGCAGCAAAGCTTAAAACATCAGTTGCACGGTCAACATTACGATATTGTGCATTTAATTTTTTTATTTCTGGATTATTAACAAACGTTAAAGACATTTCAGTGTTTTCAGCGAGGCCTAACTTAGCAGCTGCAAACTGTAATAAATCAATTACCATTTTTTGCTGTTCACTTGAAATATGGTCCGCTGTATGGTCAAAAAGTTCCAAGTCCATTACTTTTCCTCTTTATCTTTCTGCGCTAATCGCTTTGATGTTTCACCTTCATAAGCAGTAATAATGCGTGCTACCACTGGGTGACGAACTACATCTTCCGCACTAAACTTAACAAATTTAATTGATTTAATATTAGTCAAAATCCGTTCTGCATTAATAAGGCCACTACGCGTTCCGTGAGGCAAATCAATTTGTGAAACATCACCATTAATAACCATTTTTGACCCAAAGCCAAGACGAGTCAAAAACATCTTCATTTGTGCATTCGTTGTGTTTTGAGCTTCATCTAAAATTACAAATGCACTATCAAGAGTTCGTCCACGCATATAAGCAAGTGGTGCAATTTCAATAACGCCCCGGTCAATTAAACGCTGAGTATGATCCGCACCAAAAATATCATTTAGGGCATCATAGATTGGTCGCAAGTAGGGGTCAACTTTTTCTCGAAGATCACCAGGCAAGAATCCTAGACTCTCTCCTGCTTCAACAGCTGGCCGAGTTAAGATAATTCTCTCGACTTCGCCCCTCTTCAGTGCTGCCACCGCCATTGCAACAGCTAAATATGTCTTACCCGTTCCAGCAGGGCCAATTCCAAATGTAATATCATTATGCTTTATTGCATTAACATACTGTCGCTGACCAAAATTTTTGACGCGAATTGATCTTCCACGTCGATCTTTTATAATAGTTTCACTGTATAAGTCGGCAAAATATTCTAAAGTACCACGATGGGCCATCTTCATTGCGCTAACAATATCAGTACTATGAATCCGAATTCCCTGATTAAGTAAAGAAATTAAGGCTCGAAATACATCAATGGTAAGTTTTACATCTTCCTCCAACCCGGTTACTTTTAAATTTTCACCAAAAGGCCGAATTTCGACGTCCATTCCTTGCTCAATTAAGCTCACAAACTTATCTTGTGTCCCTAATAAGCCAACTTCAATTTCAGGGCTTTCGATTTGAAAAGTTTGTTCAATCTTCTGTTTTTGTTCTCCCAACTATACAATCTCCTTTAATTTAGCAGATTTTATTTACCGTTAATTATATCATAAGAATAATTACAATAAAAAACGAGAGCTTGAGAAAACCGGTCAAGTTTCTCCTTCTCCCGTCATCTATATTTACTGTATTGATTACTTATCACTTTTCAAGATGTCTTTAGCGATTTTAATTTGTTGACGAACTTGCACAAACCCTGTACCGCCATATGAATTCCGACGCTCTACTGCTACTTTAGGCTGTAAAACGGTATATACATCTTCATTAATTTTAGGAGAGATTTTTTGATACTCTTCTAATGGAATATCAACAAGATTTGTTCCGGTTTTAAGCCCTTTTAATACTAACTCACCGACAATTTCATGTGCTTTTCTAAAAGGAATGCCTTTTGTTGCAAGGTAATCCGCTAGTTCTGTTGCATTTGAGAAATCATGATGAGTCGCATGTTCCATCGCATCCTTCTTAACTTGTAAGGTTGCAATCATCCCGGTCATAATTTTAATGCTTGGTAGAATCGTCTTTATGGCGTCAAATAAACCTTCCTTATCTTCTTGCATATCCTTATTATAAGCAAGCGGCAAGCCTTTCATTGTAGTCAGCAAGCCAAATAAGTCACCGTAAACACGACCAGTTTTCCCACGAATTAATTCCGCCATATCCGGATTTTTCTTTTGTGGCATGATTGAACTACCGGTTGAATAGGAGTCTGCTAATTCTAGGTAGCCAAATTCATAGCTGCACCAATAAATCAGTTCTTCACATAAACGCGATAAATGCATCATCAGAATACTAGCATTGCTCAAAAATTCCAGCGCGAAATCACGGTCAGAAACAGCATCTAAGGAATTATGGTAAGGCTCAGTAAACCCTAAATATTTTGCACTCAGCTGACGGTCAATCGGAAAAGTAGTACCCGCTAATGCTGCGGCCCCTAGAGGTGATAAATCGGTATGCTGTTGATTGAACTCAAATCGCTCAACATCCCGTTGAAACATCTGGAAATAAGCCATCAAATAATGACCGTAAGAGATCGGCTGAGCGTGCTGCATATGAGTGTAACCGGGCATAATTGTTTCAACATTTGCCTCTGCCTTATCGACTAATTCGCCTTGCAGTTTCTTTAATTCACGAATAATAATCGGTAACCGTTTTTTTACATATAAGTGAAGATCAGTTGCAACCTGGTCATTTCTACTCCGCCCTGTATGAAGCTTACCAGCAACAGGACCAATCTCTTCTGTTAGTAATGCTTCAATATTCATATGAATATCTTCATTATCTATTGAAAATGGGAGTCCTTCGCTAGTTAATCGTTCGCGCAGCTTTTCAAGTCCAGCAGTAATTTTATCTGCGTCAGCTGCGGATAAAATTTTAGTCTCTTTTAGCATTTTCACATGAGCTAGTGAGCCTTCAATGTCTTCTGCTGCCATTTCCTGATCAAAGTTAATTGATGCGTTAAATTGGTTAACTAGTTGGTCACCAGCTTCTTCAAACCGGCCACCCCACATTCTCTTAATGGGCATCGCTTGTCTTCTCCTTTACATCCTGCTTACTCTTATTTTGTACTTGAGCATAAACTTTATCTGGTAATTCCCACAATTTGATAAATCCGGTTGCCGCTTCTTGGTCAAATTCGTCAGCTGATGTGTAAGTAGCTAGGTTCTTATCATAAAGTGAGTTTGGTGATTTCCGTCCTTCACAAATGACATTACCCTTGAATAATTTAACCCTTACAACACCGTTAACAACTTCTTGAGATTTATCAATAAAGGCTACCAAAGACTTCATCAATGGTGAGTACCAAAGGCCATTGTAGATAATTTCACTCATTTTTTGTTCAATCAATGGTTTGAAATGAGCAACTTCCCGTTCTTGAGTCAAGTCTTCCAAGTCCTTATGAGCTGCTAATAAAACGGTAGCGGCTGGACACTCATAAATTTCCCGTGACTTAATACCGACGAGCCGATTCTCAACATGATCAATTCGACCAATACCATGACTACCTGCCAATTTATCAAGCTTCATAATTAGTTGGTCTAATGGCATCTCTTCTCCATCAATGGCAGTTGGTACACCTTCATTAAAAGTGATTTCAATAGTAGTTGGCGTATCTGGTGCTTCTTCAATTGGAACTGTCCGATCATAGGCATCAGCCGGAGCAGCAGCCCATGGATCTTCCAAAATTCCACATTCATTTGCCCGTCCCCATAGGTTTTCATCGATTGAATAAGGACTAGCTTTAGTAATTGGTACCGGAATCCCATTATCTTTAGCGTACTGAATTTCTTCTTCCCGTGACCAGTGCCAATCCCGGATCGGATCTTCAATCTTCATATCAGGGGCTAAAGCATGAATTCCAGCTTCAAACCGCACTTGATCATTTCCTTTTCCAGTACAGCCATGGGCAATTGCAGTCGCACCGTATTGATTAGCAACTGCTACTAGTTTTTGCACGATTAATGGACGAGAAAGTGCTGAAACTAATGGGTACTTTTGTTCATACATCGCATGGGCTTGGAGTGCAGGTAATACAAATTGTTCAGCAAAGTCGCGCTTAGCATCAATCACTACTGATTTCCATGCACCAACTTGGAGACCTTTTTCTTTAATTGCCTCTAAGTCTTTGCCTTCACCAACGTCGATACAACATGCAATTACATCATAGCCCTTATTTTTGAGCCATGCAATTGCTACTGAAGTATCCAAACCACCAGAATAAGCTAAAACAATTTTTTCTTTTGACATAATCTCGTCCTCCATATCATTTAGAAATTGATTGTTTATAAATATACAAGGTTAATGAATAAAAATCAATAGTTTTAGCATATTTTTTCAAAAAAACTCTATTTATGCAGAAAATAAACATATAATTGCATAAATAAAGTAAAAGATGAAACTAATTTTGATGATTAATTTCTTGCTGGTTTTGAACACGATAAGTAATTAGTTCTGACGCTTCAAGATTTTCTTTATGCATATCTACAGAATTAATCTGACTATTTTCATAAGTCCGATAATAAAAGATTCCCTTTGATAGATTTGAACCATCAGAATAAATTGTATACTCATAGGTGTTTGGCGCTATCTCATCTAAGCCTTTTTGCTGTTCTACAGATTGAAGAATATGGAAATAATTAGTAATATTTTCCACTTCAGAATTGCCAACCGGTGCGTGCATCTTTGCAAATGTAGCTTTCACAAACCGGCTTTCTGAATCCATTCCGCCGGGCAGAAAATGACTGCCAAATCCGCGACTATAAACTGGCAAATCAACTTCCGGCGCAATCGTATTCTCTGGAGCTGTTGGCGAAATACCGCGATAATTGCTAAGATTTACCAATTGACGCGGAAATTCTGGATTATTTGTTAAAACGCCAACTGGATTATCATATACTTTCAAACCCTCAATAGTTGATTCAACGGCAATTGATGCACCAGTCTTATCCGCGATAATCCAGTGAAGCGGTGCAGCTTGTAATTTATCCGAGAAATTAAGATTTGCAATATTTGCATTAGCAAGCAGCTTTTTTGCCTCATTTACTGATGATGCGGTTGCGAGAATATATGGAACTAATTCAAAAGAGGCAATATTATCCTTTCCTTGCTGAACCGGAAAGTAGTGAGCAGGACCATTAAAATTAAGCCCCGCCATGCCTACACCCTTTTCATTTATCCCATCAAAGTATAGCGGGTAGTCATCACGAATAATTGACATCCCAATAATTGCATAATGATGTTCAAGATTGGGCACTTCACGAAATTCTAAATTTTTGTTGCGGGGAGTAATTACTATTCTCTGTCCTAAATCCACTTCCAAATCAAGGTTACGGCCAAAATAATAGTCACCCGCAGGATAGATAATTGATGTACACATAAAAAAGGCCCCTTTCCAGTCATATACAACTTAATTTTAAGTTATAACTATAAAAAAGTGCAGTCAAATGCATAGCAGGGTATTTGCTATCAATTTGATTGCACTTTCTATTATTTGTTTAACTGCTCTTTTACAACCTGGTTAACTAATTTTCCATCTGCCTGGCCTTGAACTTTTGGCATAACAGATTTCATTACCTGCCCAAAGTCCTTCATACTAGATGCGTTAAGTTCATTAATTACTCCCTCAACGATATTAGCAACCTCGTCTTTGGATAATTGCTTTGGCATATAACTTTCAACGATAGCCAATTCCTTCTTAGCTTGGCTAATCAGATCTTCACGTCCAGCTTTTTCAAACTCTTCAAGGGATTCCTTGCGTTGTTTATATTCCCGTGCCATTACCGCAATTTCTTCATCGGAGCTCAAATCATGCCCAAGTTCAATTTGTTCATTTTGAACAGCTGCCTTTAGCATTCGTACAACGTTCAAGGTCTCCTTATCACGTTTTTTCATTGCTGTAACCATATCTGATGTTAATTGTTGTAGTAAGCTCATTTTTATCCTTCTTTCATAGAAAAAAGCTCCCACCGAGCAACAGGTGAGAGCATACATTTTTAGTAACGACGACTGCGCTTGTTCTTACGCTTCCGTGCCGCTTCAGATTTCAACTTGCGTTTTACACTTGGCTTTTCGTAAAATTCACGTTTACGATATTCTTGCAATGTTCCGTTACGTGAAACTGAACGTTTAAAGCGTCGAAGAGCGTCGTCTAAAGATTCATTCTTACGAACGACTGTTTTTGACATGTTGATCCCTCCCTCCGAGCTTAAAGTTACGTATCGAGGTCGCAGACATACTGCTTCCCTTTCACTACAAAAAACATTTTACCCAACATGACCTACCCTGTCAACATTACTTTTAAATAAAAATTTAAATTTATTATCATTCGACAATTTGCCCATTCTATAAACTAAGAAAGCGCTTTTCTTCTTATGCAATTAATTGTATATTTATACTATTTTTATATTTTATATTGCATAAATAAGCATTTAAGTGTATATTTATAACAATTTAATTTTGCTATTCTAAAAAGGAGTTATTAATTATGAAAGGTTTTAAACATTTATTAATGCTGATAATAATTGCATTTCCTATGTTATGCACCCCTATTACTGCATTAGCCGCAAACGAAAGTAGTTCAACTAGTTCGTCAGCAACAAATTCATCGCAAGTTGCTAGTGACGATTCTCTACAAAAGATTAAACAAAAAGGTACTTTAGTTGTTGGGATGAGTGCTGACTATCCTCCATATGAATTTACAACTAAAGAGAATGGGAAAACTAAGTATGTTGGTTTTGAAGTTTCTCTTGCTAAACAATTTGCTAAAGATCTTGGCGTTCGTTTAGTCATTAAAAACATGGACTTTGACTCCTTACTGGTAGCCTTAGAGACTGGTAAGATTGATGCAATTATTTCTGGAATGAATGTTACAAATGAACGGAAAAAGAGTGTTGATTTCTCTAATACCTATTACTCAGGTGATAGTTATTTCTTAATTAACAAAGGAGATAAGGATAAATTAGTTAGCGCAAAAAGCTTTAACGGAAAGACTGTTGGTGCTCAAAATGGGACTCTCCAATCTACTCTAATCTCTAAAGAAATGCCTCAAGCAACTGGAAAAGGACTTGCAAAACTTTCTTCTTTAGTTATTGGACTTCAATCTCATAAATATGATGGGGTTTTAATGGATGCAGCTACTGCTAAAGCCTATGCAGCCAATAATTCAAACCTATATGCCTTTAATTCAAAGCTGCCAAATACGGCCGGCGGAATAGCGATGGCATTCCCTAAAGGTGATACTTCATTAGTAAATGCTGCTAATCAGACAATCAAAAAAGTTAATAAAGAACAGTTGATTAATAAAAAATGGATTCCGCAAGCATCCCAATACATGAAGAGCTATAAAAAGCAAAACACGGTTCTTAGCTACTGGCGTTACTTCGCTAAGGGGATTAAATACACCTTAATCATAACTGTAGTCTCTGTTATTTGCGGTTTTCTATTAGGAACCCTCTTTGCTTTAATGCGTCTGTCAAAGAACAAATTCTTACACTCAATCGCTGTTTGTTACATTGAATTTCTACGTGGAACCCCAATGATGGTTCAAATCATGTTTGTCTACTTTGGAATTGGTGCTATTATTCAATCGTTACCGGCCCTTCTTGCTGGGATTATTGCTGTTTCATTAAATTCCGGTGCATATGTTGCCGAAATAATTCGTTCCGGGATTCAATCAATTCCGCTTGGTCAGACTGAAGCCGCGCGGAGTCTTGGAATGAGCAAGAATGAAACATTCCGCTACGTGATCATGCCACAAGCACTTAAAAATATTTGGCCGGCATTAGGAAACGAACTGATCACTCTGTTAAAAGATAGTTCATTAGTTTCTGTTATCGGTGTTTCCGAATTAATGTACCAAACACAACTGGTGCAATCTGCAACTTATAAAGGGGTCCTACCACTATTTATTACAATGATTATCTACTTTATTCTTACATTTACATTATCCAGAGTCCTACTTTACTTTGAAGGGAGAATGAAACATGCCCACTAAAATGATTGAAATCAAAAATCTTCAAAAGAAATTTAAGAATAACATTGTCTTAAAAGACATTTCAGAACATGTTGACAAAGGACAAGTTATTTGTGTAATCGGTCCTTCAGGAGCAGGTAAAAGTACTTTCCTTCGCTGCCTAAATGCTCTTGAACAGCCAACAGGCGGTCAGGTTCTTTTTGAGGGACAAAATTTAATTGGTCTAAACGATAAAAAGCTTGATCAATTACGGGAAAAGATGGGAATGGTTTTCCAAGGGTTTAACCTCTTTCCTAATATGACTGTTCTTAAAAACATTACCATTGCACCAGTTAAAGTAAAAAATATTGATGAAGAACAAGCATCAAAAACGGCAATGAATTTATTAACAAAAGTCGGTTTAGCCGATAAAGCCCAACAATACCCTGATCAATTATCCGGTGGTCAAAAACAACGGGTTGCGATTGCCCGAGCTTTAGCAATGAGTCCGGAAGTAATGCTATTTGACGAACCAACAAGTGCCCTTGACCCTGAAATGGTCGATGAAGTATTAAAAGTAATGCGTGACTTAGCAGAATCAGGAATGACAATGGTCGTAGTTACACATGAAATGGGATTTGCCCGTGAAGTCGCCGATCAAATTTGGTTCATGGCAGATGGTTATATTCAAGAAACTGGTGATCCAGAAGAATTCTTTAGTCACCCAACCAGTCCTCGAGCCCAAGATTTCTTAAAAAAGGTTCTTAAGTCCCGAAATGTCAATTTAAATTAGAAAAATGTTGAAAGCTGTTCATCTGTGACGTGACTTAGGAATACTTCAAGTGGTGTGCGGTAGTGAAGTGACTTCCGTGGAATAGTATTTCGTTTGTGCATCAGCTGGGTGATTAGTTCATCTGGTAAATTACGGAAGTCTAATCGTTTACTGAGACCGTCACGACGTAAGATACCATTATTGTTTTCATTCAGGCCGCGTTGATTGGGCGCTCCAACCTCCGCAAAATAAGTATGAAGATCATGTTTATTGGCAATCTCACGCCAGCCCGCGAATTCCTTACCATTATCAAAGGTAATCGACTTAACGAAATGACGAGGTATTTTAGAAAGCCATTTATCCAAGTGATAGTTAACTGCTTCATCAGTTTTACGATGAACGTTAAGCACAATCATCACCTTAGATTGACGTTCCACCAAGGTCATGACCGCACCACGATGAGCTTTTCCTTGAACAGTATCAGCTTCAAAGTGACCAAACTCGTGTTGGTAGTGAGGAAAATCATGGTATCGCTGGTAAATACTCCGACCGAGATGCCCCGCCTTACCACGTCGTTCGACATAGCCATTGGGGTGTCGCTTGCCTTTCATCGGTAATTGCTGGACGGCAAAATTGTACTGTCCACGAGCAAACATCCGATAAAGTGTCCGCATACTACAGCTAATTGTCCGTTCTGCTCGACCAATGATCGTATCAGGTGTCCAGCCCGCTTTAACCTGCTCATTGATGTAGCTGATCTCATCCTTGGCTAGCTGAGCCTGCTTACGACCACAACGCTGCTTATTCCGTTGGTAAGCCTTAAGATACTGTGCAATGGTCTTACCGCTATCAAGAAATCGATAGACTCGGTAAATAGTTTCTTGGCTTCGTTTAAGCAGTTTAGCAGCTTGATAAGCCTTCGTACCTTGGTGCCAAAAATTAGCTATGAGGGTTAGTTCACGTGTGGTAAGATGTTTATAAGTCATTTGTGATGTTCCTTTACTTTTGTTTGTGGTTATTCAAAAGTCTATCACAAATGGCTTTTTTATTTTTCTAACTTAATTTTACAAACGGCG
>NZ_JACIVD010000047.1:0-14443 GCF_014145555.1 Limosilactobacillus albertensis | reverse complement strand
TATCGTGATCCTTGGCAAGTCGTAACATGGTGTAGACAAAGTTCTTGCCATACTTACCAAAAACCCAAGAAGTACGGATAATATAATAATCGTCAAGAATTGACTTAACTGCTTCTTCACCTGCTAACTTAGCCTTACCGTATTCATTCTTTGGGTTGACCGGGGCATCAACTTTATATTCTCCCTCATTAGTACCATCAAAAACATAGTCAGTGCTGATATAGACCATCTTAGCACCAACCTTTTTCGCTGCTTCGGCAACATTTCGCGTACCAACTTCATTTACCTGCCAATTTAACTCTTTAGCCACATCTTCGGCATTGTCAACGGCAGTATAGGCCGCACAATGGTAAATAACAACTGGGTTTAATGCGTTGATCTTTTCGTCCACAATCTTTTTGTTAGTAATATCCATTTGCTTGGAATCAAAGGCATCATACTCAATACCCCGTTCATCTAATAAATTACGTAATTCAGAACCGAGTTGACCATTGGCACCGGTGATTAAAATTTTTGTCATCGCTTTTCTCCTCTCTTTTAAATTAATAGTCGTGATGTTCATCGGTAATCGATTAGAATATCACGACTATTTTTATTAATTATTATTGTCCATTCTTAGCATACTTTGCTTCAACGGCGGCCTTCTCATCTTTCCACCAATCTTGGTGTTCTGTATACCAATCAATAGTATGTTGCAAGCCGGTCTTGAAGTCAGTGTATTCTGGTTCCCAGCCTAATTCAGTTCGTAGCTTAGTCGCGTCAATCGCATATCGCAAGTCATGACCAGGACGATCCTTTACATGATCATAAGCATCTTTAGGCTGACCCATTAGTTCCAGGATCATTTCCAGAACTTCCTTATTGTTCTTTTCACCATCAGCACCAATCAGGTAGGTTTCACCAATCTTACCCTTAGTTAAAATGTCCCATACTGCACGAGAATGGTCATTGGTGTGAATCCAGTCACGGACGTTTTTACCTGAACCGTAGAGCTTCGGCCGAATGCCGCTTAAGATATTAGTAATTTGACGCGGAATAAATTTTTCGATGTGTTGGTAAGGACCATAGTTGTTGGAACAGTTAGAAATCGTGGCCCGTAGGCCAAATGACCGTACCCATGCCCGCACTAATAAGTCGGAACTAGCCTTAGATGAAGAATATGGACTCGACGGCTTATATGGGGAATCCGGCGTAAACTTCTCGCCTTTGCCCTCACCATGACCCGGTAAGTCTTCCCGCAATGGTAAGTCACCATATACCTCATCAGTTGAAATATGGTGGTAACGAACATCATACTTCCGACAAGCTTGGATTAAGGTAAAGGTACCTTCAATATTCGTCTTAATAAATGGTGTTGGATCAATCAATGAGTTATCATTATGACTTTCGGCCGCATAATGAACCACGGCGTCCGCCTTGCTTACTAACTTATCAACTAAATCCTTATCGCAGATATCGCCAACTACTAACTCCACCTTATCTTTAGGCAGGCCATCAAGGTTAGCAGGATTACCAGCATAAGTTAATTTATCTAAAACCGTGATATGTTCAACTTCCGGGTGATCCTTAACAACGTTGTGGACAAAGTTAGAACCAATAAAACCGGCACCACCGGTAACAATAATATTCTTAAATGTTTCCATAAGTACCTCGCTTAAATCTCGCCATAGACAAAGGGATTGTTCTTTTCAAATTCAGTTAAGGTTGGCTGGGCAGCATCCTTTTCAGAAGTAATCGCCTTATCAAATTCAATTGGCCAGTCAATGTTTAATTCGGGAGTCTTAAAGGAGATTCCGCCATCAGCTTCAGCATCATAGTAGTTATCACACTTGTAGACAAAGTTAACATTATCAGTCAAAGTTAAGAAACCATGGGCAAAACCACGCGGAACTAATAATTGACGGTGGTTGCTGGCAGATAAAATGTAACCTTCCCATTGATTATATGTTGGGGAACCTTTTCGCACGTCAACGATTACATCAAGAACTGCTCCTGTCACAACTCGAATTAACTTGGTTTGGGCAGCCTTACCACGTTGGAAATGAAGGCCACGGAGAACACCGGCACGAGTTGAAAGAGATTGATTATCTTGAATAAAGTTAAAGTCAATTCCTGCTCCCTTAAAATCACGATCAGAGTAAGTTTCTTCAAAGAAGCCCCGCTGATCACCAAAGACGGCTGGTGTAATGATCTTAACATCTTGTAGTTTTGTCGTTTGAACCTTTAATTTACCCATTATCTTAATTCTCCTGTTCCGCTAACCGTAATAAATACTGACCGTAATCATTCTTCTTTAATGATTGCGCCAGTTCTACTAATTCTTTCTTATTAATGTAGCCCATCCGGTAGGCAATTTCTTCAAGACAAGCCACTTTAAGGTTTTGCCGTTTTTCAATCGTGGCAATAAAGTTGGCTGCTTCAAGCATTGAATCATGAGTCCCGGTATCAAGCCAGGCATAGCCACGACCCATTAACTTAACGTCTAGCTTACCCTGTCGTAAGTATTCTTTATTAACATCGGTAATCTCTAATTCACCGCGCGCAGATGGCTTGATGTTCTTAGCAATATCAACGACCTGGTTATCATAGAAGTATAAACCAGTAACCGCGTAATTGCTCTTGGGCTGAGCTGGCTTCTCTTCAATTGATAAAGCATGCATCTGATCATCAAAGTCAACGACTCCGAAACGTTCGGGATCATTGACATGATAACCAAAAACGGTTGCTCCGTCAGCCTTTTTGGCAGCCGACTGAACTAACTCCGATAAACCCGCCCCATAATAAATATTATCACCGAGGATTAAGCAAACACTATCATCACCAATGAAATCTTCACCAAGAATAAAAGCTTCCGCTAAGCCATTAGGGTGTTCTTGCACTTTATATGAAAAATTAAGTCCTAAATTAGAACCATCCCCTAATAGGTCTTGAAAAAGAGGCATGTATTCGGGGGTTGAGATAACTAAAATATCACGAATTCCCGCTAACATTAAAGTCGATAGCGGATAATAAATCATCGGCTTATCATAAACCGGAATCAATTGTTTTGAAATACCACGCGTAATTGGATAGAGACGGGTACCAGACCCACCTGCCAAAATAATTCCTTTCATAGTGGCCTCCTTACTTGATTGCAAAAATCCTTTACTATTTTAACACATTTTTATGGAAATTCTTTATTTGCCTGTATTTGTGTAATACCGAAGCTTGATAATGCAATTAAATACGGTAAAAATTGAATTAGATAACGCGATCTACCACCTTCAAATAACAGTAGAAATACAAAACCACCTAAAATAGTTAATTTTAGAATTAAACTATCATTATTAGCTTTGATTGTAGCAACTATCATAAATGCTAATGCTAACGTCCATACTAGTTGATTAACAATCTTCCAGCCATTCCAATTAATCTCTACGAATGATTGATTATTTAAATATATTTTGCGTGTAATTCGTTGAATGCTAATTTTCTCTCCAAATGGCATCAAATAATTTTGTCCAGCGTCCATTCCCCAACCAAAGCCTGCATCACTTGTATTATTAATTTGCTTAAGCACTAAAAACTTTATATATCCGGCTACACCAAATTTTTTAAGTCTTTTGATAATTACTCGATTATTATACTTTTTTCTTTCCTGCAGATTCTTTATTTTATGGTTTGCCAACACATCCTCATTATTATAACCGCCAGTACCTATCATTCCCATAGCAATAAAGTGATTAGCAGGAATGGCTTTAGTAGAATCTATTCGCACTATAGAATTATGAGACTTATAAGCATTGAATGGTACATATATAATTAGAAATGATAAGCTAAAAATAATTATCGCTTTTAATGGTTTCTTTGCTTGCTTTAAATCAAATAGTTTTACTATTAATAGTGCAACATCAAAAATAATTAAGCTTGGTTTTACTAGAAACGCGATTCCTGATAATATTCCCACGCTAACTATAACCTGGTAATTTACAGATAAAGAATACAGATATAAAAAAAGGCAACTTATCAAGAAAGCAAGAATATCACTATATGGAATAACACCGAGCGGACTCAAAGCTAATAGGAACCAAGTAAAAATTCCCGATAGTATACTAACTTGACAATTAAAAATTCTCTTCAGTGCAATAAATAAAATAAAAATAGAAACGTCAATCAAAAAATAACTAATCATGCCCAATATCATAATAAAAGCCGAGTAAGAAGTAATACCTATAAGATGAAGTGAATTATTAATAATCCGCTCTAATACAAGTAAGAAAATATTATTAGGATTATAGGAAAAATAGTCTGGATACCATGAAGTGATACTTTTATTGGCCGCTAGAGTAGTGATGATACTAGGATCCCAAGTTGTATTCCCAGAAAGACCAATAACCAATAATAACTGCCAAATAACAGTTAGGGTACTGACTAATATAAGTAAGAATTTACCCCCCCATTTTTTATAAATTCAATAATATTAGTAACTATCTTTGGAAAGAAATATTGCATGATTGCAAAGAGAAAATATAGCAGCACTAGCATCAATACAACAAGTGGCTTTGCAGATTGCAATTGACTATAGACGTTACTGACACTACCAATAAGTGTAATTGATAGTAACAATATAAGTATAATATTCACTAAGTTAGTAAAATAATTCTTTAATTTCAAAATCATTCCTCCAATTTATTACACTAGAGATATAAGCAACATCACTAATTCTAACAAAACAAAATTGGATATTAAATCTAAAAAGGCTACATGCTTCAACAAGATTGAAAACATATAACCTTATAGACAATATTTACTTTTTAATCACTGGTGAATAGTAATCGACATAATTACTATTACCATCATCTGAAGAGGTAAAGCGGTGAATCAATTGAATATTTGAGTTTTCTAAGTCAATAGGAGAAATTATCTCGCCAGAAAAGCCAGCATTCTCACTATTATAGATATATGGATATACCTGTTTAACATCAGCTCGGGTTAAGTTTTGTTCATTTGAGTTTAATTTAACTCGTGCAACCTCACTGCCATTTTTTAATAAGATTACATACTGGAAAGGCTTATCAATTGTCCGATCGTCAATATGCCAACCAGCAAAGGAAACTTTCTGACCGTCAACTATTAACTGGTCAAACCAGCCAGCGTTAGTGGGATAGGCTGAACTCAACTGATCATAATAGTTACTATTACCATCATCTGAACCAGTAAATCTTAAAAGGACTTGCAGCGTATCACCCATTCGATCAGTGTCAACTTTTACAACAGAGTCAAAGCCACTATGCAAGCTATTGCTAATAGTTGGATAAACATTGGCCACATCCGTTCGATCAGTTAAACTTACTTTTTGTCGACCTATTTCTTGACCATTACTTAAAATAATTAAGTAGGCATTTGGCGCAATCACAAAATAATCACTAGCCATCCAACCGGTTAAATGAAGACCATCTTTAGTCATAAAGACATTATCAATGCTATATGCCTGTTGGTTTTGCTGAGGTAATGTAAACCAATAGTCAGTATACAAACCACTATCACCGTTACCAACACTAGCAATTGAATACCTACTTACTAGTGAATAAGAATGTCCAGGAAGCAAAGTTACTTTTCCTAAATTAACGTTAAAACCTGCCCAGTTAGCATTTTGAATATTAGAATATACTTGAGCAACATCCGAACGCATTACATTACCAACCTTTTGAGATAAAATCTGCGTATTAGTTGTATTATCAAATAAAATTAGATAATGGTTCTTTTCTAAGCTAGTCATATCCGCCGCGTGCCAACCACTAACCTGCAATTGTCCGTCACTAACATTAAAGCTATCTAGATACCCAATATTTTGTTGCTTGCTTGGCATTAATTTAACAGGATTAAACCATGAATCAACGTAATTACCCTCACCATTCATATCATCGCTATAACGACTGATAGCTTGCAAGTTATGACTAAGGTCTAAACCATTTAAATCAAAATCAGCTGTAAAACCAGATAATAGTGAATTATCAATATTTGGCAATACTTTTTGGACATCAGCTCGGACACTATTAAGAACACGCTGACGGCCGACTTCCCTTCCAGTTGTCTGATCAAAAAGAATAACAAAGTGGTATGGCTTAGTGAGTGCAAGGTTCGTCGCATGCCAACCGGTAACACGGAGAGTATTATCAGCAGACGTGTTAAAACTATCTAATGCTGAGTTATTGCTTTGATCTAACTTAATACTTGAATTCCAATACTCAGTATAGTCACCTTCACCATTTATATTGTTACTATAACGGCTAATAACAACCAATTCATCGCTTGAGGTTGAAAGGTTATTAATATTTAGCGGAACTGTAACATCAAAGCCTGAATATTCAGCATTGTATAAATCATATGTTTGTTTTACATCTGGACGATAAGTTGGCGCCGTTACCTGAACTCTACCTAGTTCTTTATTATTAGTCTTATCAAAAACGATAATATAATGATAGGGATGAGTAGCTACTTGATTCGTAACATGCCAACCTGCAACATGAACACTATTATTTATTAACTGAACGGTATCAAGCCAAGCTATATTTGTATTTTGATTTTTATCGAAACTGTCACTTACGTAATTAACTTTAATTATTGAGCTATCCATATTTGAATTAGCTTGAAGTGAATCAATTTTTGTAATTAACCGATTATTAACTAATGCAGAATAACCATTTATTACCGGAATAGAATATTCTGAGAAAACACTTTGATCCGTTGTCCACTGGCTAGCAGTAGTTAATTGGTCATTAGCAGTATTAAAATGACTAGCTCGTTTGAACGTTACAACCTGTTTTTCAGCTTTTTTATTTCCGTTCGGCTCATTCAATTCTATCGTCCGCGTAACTGATTTTGTTTCCGGTAACTCAATAACAGTATCAGGAGTTGAAATTCCCCATAGATTATCAACTGTCTTCAACCGTGAATTTCTTTGCTTAAATAACTCTTGCTTGGAAAGGTAAGCTCGATGAGTAAATAATCCATCCATATTATATTGGTTCCATAGTTGATCATTAATTTGATAATTTTTCTCACCGATAATATCAAACCACTGATTAAATAAAGTAATTACGTTTCCTGTACTTAAAACAGTTTGTCGTAATTCTTTATAGCGATTAATAATATCCTGGCGATGATGATTATAGATATTGATTAATAATTTATTGCCAGAATTATTCAACGTTTGACTAAAGTCCGCTTTTTCATCAGTTGTACTACCATCCCACGAGTTAGCCCACGACATATCTAAATCATATGGCATTAACGTCCATTTACTGCCATCCTTACTAAGGTAGAAGATGTTTTTCCGTAATCCATCAGCATTATTAATCGCAAACGAAAATACTAAATAATCAATTGCAGATGGAATATCAATATATTGTTGTTCAAGACGTAAGTAATTATTTTCAGACGCATTAGCTACCTGATAAAGCTCATTAAAGCGGTCAATTGTTGCTTGGGTAACTTTAGCTGGTGAAACATTAGAAAAGGCTGAGTCACTAATGAAGTTTTCAGCAGTTACAGGTTGCTGAAAACCGGTAACTGGACTATAACCCTCACCAGTAATTGCAATATCATTAGCTTTTTCATCATTCATTTTATAAAGCTTATCTTGATGATAAGTATTAAGACTATATAAGCCCATATTTAAACCATTAATGGTTAAGTTAATCGGAATCCCTGCTATTTGACCATAGTTAGGCATCTTTTTAACAATACTCTCTTTTAAATTGGAACGGCTATCTGTTATTTGCTTGAATAACTCAGAATTAACAACATTATTGCTCTTATTCGGATCAGTAAAGTTTGCTTTTAAATTAAAGGCATTTGTTTTAAAACCACTACCCGGAATCTCTAATTTTAGCTTTTTAGTAAGTGCTTCATCTTGATAGATTTTTAGTCGGTAACCTTTTTTCGGCCAAGCTAGTGTACTATTACCCTGATACTTGATCGTTCCCCATGCAATAACAGTCTGCCCATTATTTAGATTAATCTGGGTATTGATTGTTTTTAGATTATCTTTTGAAATACCTGAAAGATCACCATTAATATTAATTGTACTAATATTATTAGCAGGAACTCGCTGAGTAGTATCTTCTACCTGATGAAGTTGGCCATCAACCGTATATGATTGCAAATTGTTATTTTGATCATACGAAGTGACATTCCCACTACCGTTATCCGCAATCTTCGCCTGTGGAACAACCGTAACTTCTTGCTTCTCTGTATTATTATTCGATGTTGCCTGCGGTACTACTACTTGTTGTGCTTGCGCTTGAGGTATTGCAGTATCTGCCTTAATACTTTGAGTATCAGCAAATACTATCCCTGTAGTAACCCCCATGACAGTAATTGCTGCCACACACCATTTCTTCCCATCTTTATACAATTTAAAGTGTTTTTTTTCCACTAAAATATCCTCCCTATTTTTAAGTAAGCCTTTTCATATTATAACAAAACAAATAGCGGTATCCTAATATCAATAAAATACCACTATCTTTTTACACAGCTAACTCTTTAACAAACTTATTCCTCTCACTATATTTAACAGGAATTATATCATTTTGATTAAATAATGTAATAATATCTGGATTGACGTGCACTTTTGTATTTTCTTTGCTGCAATCGTTTATAAATACATAATATTTTGTTAAACCATCCCTAATTAACCTTGTTTGAGTTATATCAGTTAATATTGATTTAGCAAATACGGAATCATTTCGACTTACTGATAAAGTCTTAATAAGTCGTGTAGGAATATCCTTAAAGCCCGAAATTAAGAAATCAAATTTATGAGAAAGGTCACTATTTCCTAAGAAGGAAACACTTTGCGTCGCGCGAATATTATTAGTCTCAAAAAATAATTTCAAGTCATCAAGAAAAACATTAGTGGTATTAGGTGATGATAGCATAAACATATTATTAACAAACAATATTGCTGTTTTGCTTATGGAAGTAAAAATGTCCTAACATGAAATCACACTAGGACAACGATATACTTATCTACTTTATTCATTACTGAATTTTACTAACAAATTTATAGTTTCTAATCATAATTAATTTCTATTTTACCTGAATCTTTTAACATTTTGCTTATATTAATAACAGGTAAAATATAGTTGGGATATTGGTTACCATTAGTAATTAAATTTGAAAACAACGGACGAATAAAGGACCATAATATCGCCAAACTATTCTCTGTTAAAAATTTTTCAAAGGATATATCATATTCAGTATTCTTTTCTTTTTGATAGTTAAATTTCCCAACAATATCAACAACCGCTTTAAATGCAGCATTAGTATTATCTAGGCTTCCTAAAGTTACTTTCAAATTTACAAAAGCAGTTTCTTCCCTTCTTTTAACTTGAATACTACATGATATATCACTGTTCAAATCTATTTGATCAGAGTCAACATAATTAATATTTTTCTTATACGAAAATTCATCTAAATAATAATCTTCAAATTCTAATGATGCCATCATACTGCCTTTCCTAAAGCAAAATTCCTAACAACATGCTTATTCGTTATATTTACTTTGTATATACTATTAGAGCGAGTAAAATTCTTAACTGTTCCTTTATATCTATATTCTGCAACTGGTCTCGAAATAAAGCTTGGACTGCTAGAATTGGTTGATGTAAATCTTACTTTACTTGAATAATATACTGTATCAAATTGCTTATCATTTTTTAAAAAGTTAGGGATAATACTATTCCAATCATATTTTTTATTACCAATATATAATCCAGGTGTATCGGAATTAAATTCAACAGAATATCCCATTTCTGATAAAATCTTTTTCAATTTATCTTTATCTAATTGCATTATTATCCCCTCCTTATTACTAATCATATCATAATTTCTCTTACACTAGTAAAATCGATTAGGCCCTGATCAAAAACACAAAGTTGAATATTATTATTTAATATTGCTGTCGATAAAGATCGTTCATTAAAAACTTCTGCATTTATATTTTCACTTTTTATAGTTTTTGTATTTGTAAAAGTATACTTACAAGCTAAATAATTATTATATCTTCTAAACATATCAATATAAAAACAATGTCGGCTTGAATTATCATTATTAATTTCAGGATTTAATGTAACCGATGGTTGCATCTCTTTAAAATCGTTAATAAACGAATTAAGCTCATGCCTTCCTTTTTCAGTGTCTAAGTTTAGATATTTTTCTTGAGGAACAGTTACCGTTGTCGCTAAAACACACTTTGTTTTTCCTTTATAGTAAGGGTTACTTCTCACAAACCACTTAGCTTTATCTATATCTTCAAGGAAAAAATACACACCTGTTCCTAGCCAATGATCTTTACGCTTTTTCACCATAAATCTTTTGGTATTTAGAATCTCTTGTGCATTTTCTTGAGTTGTTCCATGAAAACATTGTGTCAATATTATATTATTCATGATTTATTTTCCATTAAATTAAGCAGTACTTGTCACTATCCCTAACAAATACTGCTTAACAATTCTTTTTAATATAAACGTTGTAACTTAATAGCGTTAAACCAGAAATCAGTCCGGTTACCTTCTCCACTAGCAGCATCACTATAGCGAGAGATTACTCGGATATCATGACCAATTAAGTTATTGCTTAATCTGAAGCTTGCCTTAAATCCTGATTTTCCGGCATTGTAAATAGATGGATATGCTCGTTGCACATCTGGACGATCTATATTAGTCACTTGTTGACGGGCAATTTCACGATGAGTTGTCGCATCATAAAGAATTACGAAGTGGTTCTTCTGATTGTAACTTTGATCTGCTGCTTGCCAACCAGATACAGTTACTTGACCATTATTAACAACAAAGCTATCAAGAAAACCTTGATTATTGCTTGGAACTGTTACTGGGTTAAACCAAGCATCTGTCCGATTACCTTCCCCACTAGTAGCATCACTGTAACGAGAAATTACTTGAATTTGGTGTCCAGCATAAGCAGCTTTATTGAAGTTAAAGGTAACGTCAAATCCTGATTGACCAGAATTAGCAATATTAGAGTAAGCACGTTGCACATCTGGACGAGCAACATTATTAACCCGTTGACGAGCAATTTCACGATGTGTTGTTGCATCGTAAAGAATTACAAAATGATTTTGTTGCTTAACACTATTATCAGCTGCTTGCCAGCCACTTACATGAACTTGATTGTTAGAAAATTCAACCTTGTCTAAATATGATTGGTTAGCAGTAAAAGTCTTAGGCGCAAACCAGTAATCTACATAGCTTCCTTCACCATTTGATGAATTACTGTAACGAGAAATTACTTGAATATTATCACCAATCAAAGCAGGGCTAAGATTTACTTGAAGGTTAAATCCTGACTTACCAGCATTATAAACGTTGTAAACTTTAGCAACATCATTCCGAATCGTTGAGTTCACTTCATAACGGCCCAACTCACGGTTCTTACTTGCATCAAATAAAATAATAAAGTGATGGTTTCGTCCTGCTGATTGGTCAGTTGCGTGCCAGCCACTAATATCAAGAGTATTAGTAGCAGCATTGATATTAAAGTTATCAAGGTAGGCAGCGTTAGTATTTAAGTTAACCGGATTAAACCAAATATCTTCGCCGCCATTTGGTTCACCGTTTGTATCCTTAGTATAACGAGAAACGACTTGGATTGATTTACCAGCAAAATTTGCAGAGTTTGGTGCGGCTAAACTAAACCCACCCCAACCAGAAATCTTAGTATTAGGGTAAACATTTTGAACATCTTGGCGGTAGACACCATTTACTTCTTGACGGTATAACTCTCCTTTAGTATTGGCATCAAGCAAAATGATAAAATGGTGCATTCCTTGTTCATAATTACTTGAAGCATGCCAACCAGTAACTTGAAGATTATTGCCTTGGACTGAAATGTTATCAATATGACCATTGTTAACATTTTCGTTAAAGGCTTCTTGGTCCCAAGCAGTTAAATTGTAGCGTTGAATTACTGAATTAAGAGTATTTGTATAAGCTGGATCAGTAGCATAACCATCTTGCCGAATTAAACGAGTAACAGTTTGATAATCCTTTTGTCCAATCAAATTACTGTAACGGCTATTTTGCTTCAAGAAGCGACCGTGGTCTACGATACTTTCATAATTTGACGGGTATGCACGAAAGGCATCATTAATACGTACATAACGGCCACCATAGTACTCATATGTTGGCATCGTTACTGATTGTCCGTTGTACGAACCCTTAATACCAAATAAGTTATGACCCTGAGTTGCTAAACCTGATTGACCCCAACCACTTTCAATGATTGCTTGAGCACCTGTTAATGATGGCAATACCCCATATTGTTTCCAACCATCAACTGCGCCCTGATGAATACTTTCAAGGAATTGAACATTATGTGCAGAAAGTCCTGACGTATTAATGTTGCCGGTACCGCTAACATTAGTTGAAGATGTAGCATTTTGGGCATCAGCTTGAGTATTACTTACCTGAGTAGTCGATACATTAGGCTGACTATTAACTGTTGGTGCATTAGCAGCGCTTTGAGCAGCACTACTACTAATGTCAACTGCTCCTTTATTCGGATCCGTATTAGTAGTTGCTTGTTCAGCGGCATGAGTCTGAACAGCTTGAGAAGCCAACACAACATTAGTGCTTTGATCACTAGTCTGTTGACCATTATTGGTTTGTGTAGTAGTTACAGAGGTATTAGCAGCAACATTACCATCTGCAGCCTGAGCATTGCCCTGGAAAAAGACTAAAGATGCCCCAAATGTAAAAATTACTGGTAATACAACACGAAACTGATTATTTTTTGAATTACTATCACTTGCCATAATATAAAATATACCTTCCCCTTTTATTTAATCGTTCTCTAGTGTACCACTCTTAAATTACAAAAAGATTACAAGTAAGTTTTAAGTGGGTTACTTGTAATCTTTTTATTTTCTCTATCTGTTTAAAATACTCCGGTTCAATTAGGCCTCTTAGTGATTGGAGAAAAATGACAAAAACTTTGAGCAATCAGCCTAAAAATATAACTTACAGTATGCATAAGTAATAATATGCTAAATTAATTGCCTCATCTACTAAATAAACATCATAACGCGCTGTTAAAAAGTCTCGCTAGAATCAGAAATACTTTCAAATCTTAAGGAGCTAATATTAAGAATAAAAATAACATTTTAACATAATTTGCTAATTTGTTCGGATACTCTAGAATAATTGTCAGGATAAATAAATGTACTATCAACCCCTACTTCCCTTAATTCATTTAGGATCTTCAATTTTTTCTCTTTTGGTATAACAAAACTTATTAAATCACCATCATCATTAAACAATCTTAATGAATTAATACTATTTTGTACTGCCCATAATTTATCATCCCGAAATGTCAATTTAAATTAGAAAAATGTTGAAAGCTGTTCATCTGTGACGTGACTTAGGAATACTTCAAGTGGTGTGCGGTAGTGAAGTGACTTCCGTGGAATAGTATTTCGTTTGTGCATCAGCTGGGTGATTAGTTCATCTGGTAAATTACGGAAGTCTAATCGTTTACTGAGACCGTCACGACGTAAGATACCATTATTGTTTTCATTCAGGCCGCGTTGATTGGGCGCTCCAACCTCCGCAAAATAAGTATGAAGATCATGTTTATTGGCAATCTCACGCCAGCCCGCGAATTCCTTACCATTATCAAAGGTAATCGACTTAACGAAATGACGAGGTATTTTAGAAAGCCATTTATCCAAGTGATAGTTAACTGCTTCATCAGTTTTACGATGAACGTTAAGCACAATCATCACCTTAGATTGACGTTCCACCAAGGTCATGACCGCACCACGATGAGCTTTTCCTTGAACAGTATCAGCTTCAAAGTGACCAAACTCGTGTTGGTAGTGAGGAAAATCATGGTATCGCTGGTAAATACTCCGACCGAGATGCCCCGCCTTACCACGTCGTTCGACATAGCCATTGGGGTGTCGCTTGCCTTTCATCGGTAATTGCTGGACGGCAAAATTGTACTGTCCACGAGCAAACATCCGATAAAGTGTCCGCATACTACAGCTAATTGTCCGTTCTGCTCGACCAATGATCGTATCAGGTGTCCAGCCCGCTTTAACCTGCTCATTGATGTAGCTGATCTCATCCTTGGCTAGCTGAGCCTGCTTACGACCACAACGCTGCTTATTCCGTTGGTAAGCCTTAAGATACTGTGCAATGGTCTTACCGCTATCAAGAAATCGATAGACTCGGTAAATAGTTTCTTGGCTTCGTTTAAGCAGTTTAGCAGCTTGATAAGCCTTCGTACCTTGGTGCCAAAAATTAGCTATGAGGGTTAGTTCACGTGTGGTAAGATGTTTATAAGTCATTTGTGATGTTCCTTTACTTTTGTTTGTGGTTATTCAAAAGTCTATCACAAATGGCTTTTTTATTTTTCTAACTTAATTTTACAAACGGCG
>NZ_JACIVD010000046.1:0-6099 GCF_014145555.1 Limosilactobacillus albertensis | reverse complement strand
GTGGTGATGATGGCTTGAAGGATACACCTGTACCCATGCCGAACACAGAAGTTAAGCTTCAACACGCCGAAAGTAGTTGGGGGATCGCTCCCTGCGAGGATAGGACGTTGCCACGCTAGTAAAAAAGGGTTACGTATCAGTTTTGGTATGTAACCCTTTTTTATGCTTTTAACTTAGTTAAGTACGTGAGCAAAGCAAGTATACGAAACAAAAAGCCGCTTGTTATGGTGCAGTCTATATCAATACGTCTAGCCATAGTAATCCCAAAATCCCTATACTAGGATTTTATCAGCTATGAATTACCATTTTTGGCAGCTCATGACGCTATTTTCCCAATACATATTATTACTGATTACTTATCCTGCTATACGAATGAGTGCTAATAATTATTATATTTTTATAGGTTTTTGAAGCCAGTAAAAAAATGTTTTACGTTGACTATTTGCCAATAACCACCAACCACAAGCAAGTAAAAATGCTCCAATAACATCGGTTAGATAATGGGCGTGTAAATATACACGGGAATACATGATAATAGTGATCCATAAAATTCCACATAGAATTACTAAGATTTTTTGTGATTTCTTCTTACATTTTGGAACTAAAATTGCTAATAAAGTAAAGGTAAGAATAATAGTTGAAAATGTATGACCACTAGGGAAACTGTATCCGCCAACAGCAATTAATCTACTGGTTGGTCGTGGGCGAATAACACTATATTTAATTAAAATTACTAAACAATAACCAATAAATTGAAGCATTCCATACCAAACGCTATCCGCTATTCTCCTATGCCGCCACAATAATAGCATTAGTCCAATTGTTAAAATTCCAACAGTTACTGGATCTCCTAAAAAAGTTAATTCGGTTAAAAGTTTTGTTTTGAGTTGCGAAACTGGTTTAACAAGCCAAAAACCAACTGAATCTATTGAATGAATAATAGAAGTTTTATGCAGAACATTGAAAAGTAGGATTCCAAATAAAATCCAGCAAAGAACTCCTAGCCATATTTTCATTCTTTTATGCATGACTTTATGCCTCATTTACTATATAAATTTATCTTTAATTATATATCATTTACAACAAAACTTAAAAAATCAGTTAGGAAAACGTTTACATTTTTGGTAATAGCGATACAATTAAATTAAGTAAATGTAGGAAGGATGACAACCAATGAATAACCAATTGCGTGGATATGCGTCTGTTGATCAAAATGTTACGGTTAATTATGATAATAGCTCTATCACTTTGTCAGTAATTACGCCTGAAATAATTCGCGTTTTTCAAGATCACGGTGAAAAGGGATCGTCATATGCGATTGAAAATGATAAAACAATCAAAACTAATTTTACAGTATTAGATCATGGTGACCATTTCGAACTATCAACATCAGCTTTGACCGTTAAAATCTACGGTAATGAAAAAATTGATGTGTATGATGAAAAGGGAAATCCCTTAGTTATTGACTATCGTGGAAAACGTACGCCAATTGACCGCGGATTAGATGAAGCTCATGCAAAATTGGTTGCTGCTGAGGGTCATGATATTGCTGGTGGCAGTGACAAAGATAAAACTTACTTTGAAGTAATTAAATCTTTAGCCGTTGATGAACAAATATATGGTCTAGGAGACAAGACTGGTTACTTAAATAAGCGCGGCTATGAATATGATAATTGGAACACTGATAATCCGGCTCCCCAAGTAGAAAGTTTTACCCGGCTTTATAAATCAATTCCCTTTATGCTTGGTTTAAAAAATGGTCATCCATACGGCCTATTCTTTGATAACACTTATCGAAGTCATTTTGACCTTGGTAAGGAAAATTCTAATTACTATTTTTATTCCGCAGTAGCTGGGAATCTTGATTACTATATCATCGGCGGTCACAGTCTTAAGGACATCGTAACTAGCTATACTTATTTAACTGGACGGGTCCCCTTGCCACAGAAATGGGTGTTAGGGTACCAGCAATCACGATGGGGGTATAGCGTTAGCCCCGAAAAAGTAGAGGAAATTACTACTAAGCTACGTGAAAACGACCTACCATGCGATGTCATTCATTTTGATATTGACTACATGGACGGTTACCGTGTATTTACCTGGAACAAAGAAAAATTCGCTGATCCGAAAGAGTTTGTTAAGAAATTACGCGACCAAGGTTTTCGGGTCATGCCAATAATTGATCCTGGAGTGAAAAAAGATAAAAAGTATAAGATTTATAAGGAAGGGCTCAAGAAAGGATATTTTGCCAAAAATCCTGATGGGACGGTCTATGTTAATAAGGTGTGGCCTGGCGACTCTGTCTTTCCTGATTTTGGCCGACAAGAAGTACAACAATGGTGGGCTGATAATTGTAAATATCTTGTTGATGTTGGCACTGGTGGAATCTGGGATGATATGAATGAACCTGCTTCATTTGAAGGTGATATTCCTGATGATATCGTCTTTAGTGATGGTGATCGTCCATCTACTCACAAAAAGCTGCATAATGTTTATGGGCATAATATGGCTAAAGCAACCTATGAAGGTCTTAAAAAATACAGCCACAAACGTCCATATGTAATTACACGGGCTGCATATGCGGGAACGCAAAAATATTCAACAGTTTGGACCGGTGATAATCAAAGTCTTTGGCCTCACTTACAAATGATGATTCCACAACTATGTAACTTGGGTATGAGTGGTTTTACTTTTGCAGGGACCGATATCGGTGGTTTTGGCGCTGATGCAACTGCCGAAATATTGACGCGTTGGATAGAAGGTGCATTATTTAGTCCGCTATATCGTAATCATGCTTCAATGGGAACCCGCTCACAAGAACCGTGGGTATTCGGCGAACCGACACTTACTATTTATCGCAAATACCTTAAATTACGTTATCGCTTTATTCCTTTCTTATATGATCTTTGTTATTGCGAAACAAAGACCGGGCTTGGAATTATGCGTCCATTAGTTTTAAATTATGATAACGATCCAGAAACCCGAACGATTAATGACGAATACATGGTTGGGGATCAACTCTTAGTAGCACCAGTTGTACAAGAAGGCCAGAATACACGGGCCGTCTATCTTCCAGCTGGAAACTGGATTGATTTTTGGAATGGTGTTGAATATGCAGGTAAACGATCAATTCTAGTAGATGCACCACTAGATAAACTCCCGCTATTTGTTAAAAAGGATACAATTATTCCATGGGGTGCAGAAGTAAGTCATATTAGTGATGAGCCTGATAAGACAATGACGTTCCGCGTGTATGGAAAAAATGGCACGTATACTCATTATCAGGATAATGGCCTTGATTTTGATTACCAAGATGGCAAATACAATCTTTACCAAATTAACGCTGATGGGGATAATGTCACAATAAAGATGACTCATAATGGCTATGACAAGAACTACCATAAGATTTTTGTTGAGTTGAATGATCGAAAGCTTACTTTTGTATACAACCAAAAAGCACAAGAATATATTCAAAAATAGTTTAATATCAGGTCTCAGAATACGGTCTTATCGTGTACTGAGGCTTATTTTTTACGAACTGATTTTAGTTTACATAATATTCAATATAAAGTCTCGAAGGCGTTATTATCTTTTTAGTAGTATTCATGATAAACTAAAAACTGATAATTATGTAGGAGCGATAGAGATAGTATGAAAGAGAACCAAGAAAATATTTCATTAGCAATTGCAACGGTTGTTCTTGGAACTGTTGTCGGTTTTAGCTCACTAATATTAAGTGCCATTCTTGATATTACTGAGCATTATTTTTTGAACTTTAATGAGACTAATAGGGTCCCGGTTAATATTAATATTTTTCCTACTCATCGATTTATTTCGGTTTTTATTGGGGGGATAATCGCGGCTATCGTTTGGTATTTGCTTCAGCGGCATTACCGGCCTGTTAGTATTAAAGGCGCTTTAAACGGGAAAAAGATGCCTCTTTCTAAAACTTTGATTCATGTTATTACCCAAATTTTCTTTGTTGGAACCGGTAATTCTATCGGTCGTGAATTAGCACCACGAGAAGCAGGGGCAGCGATTGCCCAAAAATGGGAAAGAACATTTGACCGTTATCGATGGTTGCATTTAAATGCTGAGGATAAACGATTATTAATCGCGGCAGCTGCAGGCGCCGGATTTGCTGGTGTCTATATTGCACCAATCACCGGAACTGTTTTTTGCCTTGAGATTTTATATCGCCGAATTAACGCGCGGTCTGTTTCAGTAAGCCTAATTATGTCGGTAATTGCAACGATGATTGGTTCAATCTTAAAAGGGTTTGACCCGTACTACATCGTTGGAACTCGTGATTTTTCATTGCTGACAGTTCCATTTGCACTTGTCCTCGGTTTAATTTTAGGGGTCGTTGGAACATGGTTTAAACGTGGCGTTAAACTTGCTTCTAATAAACGGGTAACAAATAAGAATCTATTGTGGGAACTGCCTCTTTTATCACTTTCAGCAGGAGCAGTAGCGACATTTTACCCCCAAATTATGGGAAATGGACGAGGGTTGGCTCAACTAGCCATGAATACAACGGTTATTAACAAGCAAGTCATCGCTGCCTTATTGTTTGGATTGTTTGCAAAAGTAATTATTACTTTATTTACAATTAAGTGTGGGGGATACGGAGGAACACTGACGCCATCTATTGCTGCGGGGGCCGTGATTGGCGTTTTTCTCGGAATACCATATATTCAGCTTTTTCCATTTGTGACTTTCGCGCAATGTGCTGTGATTGGTGCCTCATTATTTTTAGCTGCTTCTCAACAAGCACCGCTGATGGCCCTATTTATGTTATTCGAGGTGTGTCACCTTAACTTTACTGCCTTTCTTCCATTAGGGATAGGGGTAGCAATTTCAATTGGTATTTCTAAATGGATGCAGGTTAAAACAGCATAAAAAAGGAATCGGAAAATATTTTCCAATCCCTTTACTATTTTTGAATCAAATTTAACAATCTATTAACTGAAAGATAAACTCTAAAAATTTTCTGATTTTTGGAGTTTATCTTTTTTACTCCCGAAATGTCAATTTAAATTAGAAAAATGTTGAAAGCTGTTCATCTGTGACGTGACTTAGGAATACTTCAAGTGGTGTGCGGTAGTGAAGTGACTTCCGTGGAATAGTATTTCGTTTGTGCATCAGCTGGGTGATTAGTTCATCTGGTAAATTACGGAAGTCTAATCGTTTACTGAGACCGTCACGACGTAAGATACCATTATTGTTTTCATTCAGGCCGCGTTGATTGGGCGCTCCAACCTCCGCAAAATAAGTATGAAGATCATGTTTATTGGCAATCTCACGCCAGCCCGCGAATTCCTTACCATTATCAAAGGTAATCGACTTAACGAAATGACGAGGTATTTTAGAAAGCCATTTATCCAAGTGATAGTTAACTGCTTCATCAGTTTTACGATGAACGTTAAGCACAATCATCACCTTAGATTGACGTTCCACCAAGGTCATGACCGCACCACGATGAGCTTTTCCTTGAACAGTATCAGCTTCAAAGTGACCAAACTCGTGTTGGTAGTGAGGAAAATCATGGTATCGCTGGTAAATACTCCGACCGAGATGCCCCGCCTTACCACGTCGTTCGACATAGCCATTGGGGTGTCGCTTGCCTTTCATCGGTAATTGCTGGACGGCAAAATTGTACTGTCCACGAGCAAACATCCGATAAAGTGTCCGCATACTACAGCTAATTGTCCGTTCTGCTCGACCAATGATCGTATCAGGTGTCCAGCCCGCTTTAACCTGCTCATTGATGTAGCTGATCTCATCCTTGGCTAGCTGAGCCTGCTTACGACCACAACGCTGCTTATTCCGTTGGTAAGCCTTAAGATACTGTGCAATGGTCTTACCGCTATCAAGAAATCGATAGACTCGGTAAATAGTTTCTTGGCTTCGTTTAAGCAGTTTAGCAGCTTGATAAGCCTTCGTACCTTGGTGCCAAAAATTAGCTATGAGGGTTAGTTCACGTGTGGTAAGATGTTTATAAGTCATTTGTGATGTTCCTTTACTTTTGTTTGTGGTTATTCAAAAGTCTATCACAAATGGCTTTTTTATTTTTCTAACTTAATTTTACAAACGGCG